>DATMHD010000270.1:0-2994 GCA_035555075.1 Sphingomicrobium sp.
CTTGAGAGCGCTGCGGCGATGCCGGCGTTGGCCGGAACAAGAGGTGCGGCTTGCGCGCTTTGACAGGTGAGCACTGGGGCCAGGCGATGGAGCATGGCGTGAAACAGGCTCTTCTTTGCATCATGACACTACCACTTCTGAGCGGCTGCGCGACCGATCCTTACGGCGGAACCCCCTTGGAAAGCCGGATGATGACCGGCGTATTGGTAGGCGGCGCCCTGGGCGCGCTCGGCGGCACCGCCGCAGGCACGAATGCCGTGACTGGAGCTGCCGTCGGAATGATAGCCGGCGGTGCAGTCGGCGCGGCAATCCCGGGGCATCCCCGGCAAGCGCAGCGATATTACCGCGACAGTCGCGGCTATTGCTATTACGTCGATCAGTCCGGTCAGCCGGTGTACGCGCCAGCAGTGCAGTGCTGATGCATTCCCCAAAAAGGCGTCACTGACAGCCGCTCGCAGGACCGCCACCCTGAAGGCGAAGGTCCGTCGAACCAGCGCACCAGCCTCGCTATGCGGCCCGCCGCCTGCTTGCGAAGAAAGCCGATCCAATGAGACCGGCGATGAGTGCGGTAAGGAGCGGCTGAGCCCGCGCGAAATCGCGGACTGCTCCAAACGCCTGGCGAACATTTCCCGATATCTGGTCGGCAAGTCCTTCTTGCTGCAGCACAGGATCTCCCGTCGCCGTGCCAAGCGATTCCTCGAGGCGGCCTTTGGCCGTCGTTCCTTCACCCGCGATCGTGTCGATATTCATTTTCACTCCATCATGCGGGCCGCTGCGAAAGCGAGGCGCGAGGCGCCGGCATCGCACGCTGCTGGTCATCCTTGAACTGCCGGTCAGCTTCGTCGATGGCCCGAAGCAAGCCGCTGAAACACGGCGTCGCATCTACGGGCCACAGTCGATCGAATGATGGTCCGAGTAACCGGACGTCATTCGTGGTAAGCAAGCCGACGGCCACGATACGGTCGTAGTCCATCGAAACCTCGTTCAACTCGTTTGGCTTCATCAACGCATTGCTGCTGATGAGGTGCCGAGCGTTACGATCGCGGAACTTCAAAAGCAGTTGCAGCGCCGACCCGTCTTCCAGTCGACGGACCCTTGGAAGCGGGCCCTGAAGGCGGCGATCAGCCGCACGTGGAAGCGAAGCGGGATGAACAGTGATCCGGATGCGGGCCGATGGCCGCAATCAATTTGTGGATCAGAGAGGCAAGTCGGGAACGTCGGCGCGCTCAGGACGCCGGGGCGCCCTCGACCGGTTGCCGCTTGGGGCCCCGCCTGTTCGTTCCCGCGCCGCCGTTATAAAGCTTGCGCAGCGCCCGCTGGGTGCCGAGGCCCGCGAGGTGGGCGTTCACCGCAACATGACCTTCCTTGTGAAGCGCCCGGCGAAGCTCGCTCATGGATGCGCAGCCGGGAGCCAGCTGGAAAGCGCGCTCGATGATGTTCACGTTCATTGCCGGCACCGCATCGGGACAAGGTAACTTGACGTGAAGCTCTGTCATTAACCTGTGTTGTGCCGGCTTCCTGTCGGCAGTTCTTACAAAGCCCGGGCTCCCTCGCGATCCAGTCGCGCGAGGAAATGGCCGAATTGCGCGGGTTTCGGCATCTGGCACAATCATTGCCTCTATGTGTTCGTCCACTTGGTTCCACACCATGGAGGGGCGGCGCGGCGATCCTTCCGGGGTCAACTGCTCCGCCCCTTTTTCATATCCTGACCGCACCAACAGCCATGTCGACCGGAGCCTCGGGCAATCCTGCCGAAAGGGGGCTCCGGACTTGCCCTCCCCGCAAAAAAGAAAGGAGGGGGCCTGAGAGCGCCGGATTTCGCCGGTCGGTCGAGGTTTCGCGCCACGGCGCGCCGGTTATGCCTGTAGACGATATTGCTTCAGAAGATCGTAGAGCGTCGGGCGACTGATCCCGAGGAGCTTTGCAGCGCCCGAGATATTGTTGTCGGTGCGGCTCATCGCCTGTCGGATCGCCTTCCTGTCCGCAACTTCGCGGGCCGCCCTCAGGTTGATTGGGAGAAGATCATCGAGGCTGGTCCGCGTCGAGGGAAGGTCGAGGTCGGACGCCGTCACCATCTTCCCTTCGGACATGATGACCGCGCGCTTGATCCGGTTCTCGAGCTCGCGGACGTTTCCGGGCCAGGGATAGGCATCGATCGCCGCAATGGCGTCGGGGCTCAAGGTCTGGACCTGGGGATTGAGCTCGCGGCCGAACCGGTTGACGAAATGGCGCGCAAGAAGGACCGCATCGCCCGAGCGCTCGGCAAGCGAGGGGATCTTCACCACGATCTCGGCAAGCCGGTAGTAGAGGTCCTCGCGGAAGCGCCCGTCGGCGGTCATTGCATCGAGGTCCTGGTGGGTCGCGCAGACGATCCTCGTGTCGACCGCGATTGGCTGGCGTCCACCGATGCGCTCGATGACGCGTTCCTGGAGGAAACGGAGGAGCTTCACCTGCAATGGCAGCGGAATGTCTCCGACTTCGTCGAGGAAGAGGGTGCCGCCTTCAGCAAGTTCGATCTTGCCGACGTTCGATTTGACGGCGCCCGTGAAGGCCCCGCGCTCGTAGCCGAAGAGCTCGGCCTCGAGGAGGTTCTCAGGGATCGCCGCGCAATTGATCGCGATGAACTCGCCCTTCCTTGCGCTCTTCTCGTGGACTGCGCGGGCAAGGAGCTCCTTGCCGGTGCCGCTTGCCCCAAGGAGCATGACCGAGACGTCGGCCGACGCCACGCGCTCGATGGTCTTTGCGACCTTCAGCATCTCGGGCGCTGCCGTGATGATGGCGCCAAGCATCGTTGCTGCAGTCCCGCTTTCGAAGTGGCGGTTCTCCTCTTCGATTCCGTGGAGGTGGAAGGCGCGGGCGACGATGAAGCCAAGCTCGTCGATGTCGACGGGCTTCTTGTAGAAGTCATAGGCGCCCATCCCGACCGCATGGGTCGCGCTTTCGGTGGCTCCGTGGCCGGTTGCGACGATGACCTTGGTATCGGGCTTCAGTCTC
>DATMHD010000271.1:0-4174 GCA_035555075.1 Sphingomicrobium sp.
TTGGCTTCCAGTTCCCGGTTCAGCTGAACAATCAGTCCGTCGAGTTCGCCAAATGGCGCGGCAGGCTCGAGTTCCTTCGCGGTCGGCTGCGCAAGGGCGCTCGACCTTGACCATTCATAAGCGAGGAGGATCACGGCCTGGGCAAGGTTGAGCGATCCAAAGTCGGGATTGATGGGAACGGTGACGATCGCATTGGCAAGTGCGACATCCTCGGTCTCGAGGCCGGAGCGCTCGGGGCCGAACAGGATTGCAGTCCGCTCCTCCGAGGTGCTGATCCGCTCCGCCATCTCGCCTGGAGCAACCACCGGCATCACCAGATCGCGGCGCCGCACGGTCGAGGCGAACACCATCGAGCAGTCCGTGATCGCTTCGCCCACCGTCGCAAACACTCGTGCCCTCTCAAGGACGAGATCCGCCCCGCTCGCCGCCGGTCCAGCCTCGGGATTGGGCCAGCCGTCGCGCGGCGCAACGAGCCGCAGTTCGGTCAGTCCGAAGTTAAGCATGGCCCTCGCGGCCTTGCCGATATTCTGGCCAAGCTGCGGTCGGACGAGGACGATGACAGGCTTTGTATTGGCGGTCACAGGAGCTTGTCGTGCCCCGGCGGCGGGATCGCCTCCTTTTCGACCCGCTCGGCGATCTCCGCGAAGTCACCAGGCTCGCTGAAATCCTTGTAGATGCTTGCAAACCGGATGTAGGCGACATGATCCAGCGCCTTCAGCCCGGCCATGACGGCTTCACCGATCCTGACGGTCGAGACTTCGTCGCCGAGGGTCTCCATCTGGCGCTGCACGCCGCTCACCAGCCGGTCGATGCGGCTCGGGTCGATATCGCGTTTCCGGCATGCGTGGCCGATTGCTCGGGCAAGCTTGTCGCGATCGAATGGCTCGCGCTTGGCGTCCTTCTTGATTACGGTGAGGTCGCGCAGCTGAACTCGCTCGAATGTCGTGAAACGGGCGCCGCAGGCTTCGCACTGGCGCCGCCGCCGGATTGCAGCACCATCCTCGCTTGGACGGCTGTCTTTGACCTGGCTGTCTTCGTGCGCGCAGAACGGGCAGCGCATTCCTCAGCCTTGGTAAATGGGAAAGCGGGCGCACAGTTCACGCACCCGTTCGTTCACCCCGCGCTCGACATCGCCGTTGCGCTCAGGGCCATTATCTTTCAGGCCGTCGAGCACATCGGCCACCATCCCGGCGATATCGCGGAACTCGGCTTCGCCGAAACCTCGCGTCGTCCCTGCAGGCGAACCGACACGGATGCCGCTCGTCTTCACCGGCGGCAGCGGATCGAAAGGAACGCCGTTCTTGTTGCACGTGATGCCTGCACGTTCGAGGCTTTCGTCTGCGTCCTTGCCGGTAAGACCAAGGGGCCTAAGGTCGACCAGTGCAACATGGGTGTCGGTCCCCCCGGCGACGAGATCGGCGCCGCGATGCTTAAGGCCATTCGCAAGTGCCTTTGCATTGGCGATCACGGCTCTTGCATAGGTCTTGAACTCGGGCTGCAGCGCCTCGCCGAAGGCCACGGCCTTTGCGGCGATCACATGCATGAGCGGACCGCCCTGAAGGCCAGGGAAGACCGCCGAGTTGATCTTCTTTGCAATGTCCTCGTCGTTGGTCAGCACCATTCCGCCACGGGGGCCACGAAGGGTCTTGTGGGTGGTGGTCGTCACGACGTGAGCATGGCCGAAGGGGGTTGGATGTTCACCTGCGGCGACGAGCCCTGCGAAATGGGCCATGTCGACCAGGAACAGGGCGCCAACCTCGTCGCAGATCGCCCGGAACCGGGCGAAATCGAAATTGCGCGGATAGGCTGAGCCGCCGGCGATTATCAGCTTGGGCCGATGCTCCTTCGCGAGGCGCTCGACTTCCTCGAAGTCCACCAGATGGTCTTCAGGCCTCACGCCATATTGGACGGCATTGAACCATTTGCCGGACTGGGCGGGCGGGGCGCCGTGGGTGAGGTGGCCGCCTGCTGCAAGACTGAGACCCATGATCGAGTCGCCGGGCTTGAGGAGGGCGAGCATGACCGCGCCGTTGGCCTGCGCCCCGGAATGGGGCTGAACGTTGGCGAACTGGCACCCGAAGAGCTTCTTCGCGCGCTCGATCGCGAGCGTCTCGACGGCGTCCGAGGGTGCGCAGCCCTGGTAATAGCGCCGCCCGGGATATCCTTCGGCATATTTGTTCGTAAGCACCGAGCCCTGCGCTTCGAGCACCGCCTTGCTGACGATGTTCTCGGAGGCGATCAGCTCGATCTGCGTCTGTTCCCGGCGAAGCTCATGATGAATTGCGTCCTCGACGGCAGGGTCGATCTCGGAAAGACCACTGGTGAAGAAGCCTCTGGGTACCTGATAGTTCGCATTATGCTCGAGGTCTGCGGCGGTGGCCATCAATCGCTGTCCTGAAGTTCCTGTGAGAGTTGATCGACGCGGCGCTGGTGGCGGCCGCCGGCGAATTCCGTTGCTAGGAAGGCCTCGACGCAGGCCTTGGCCATGTCGTTTCCGATAAGGCGTGCGCCAAGTGCAATGACGTTGGCATCATTGTGCTCGCGTGCAAGTTGCGCGGAAAGTGGATCATCGACCCTTGCGCAGCGGCATTCCAGATTGCGGTTCACTGCAATCGAAATGCCGATGCCCGATCCGCAGACTGCAATTCCCCGATCAGCGTTGCCAAGGCCGACGAACGAACCGAGCTTCGCGCCATATTCCGGATAGTCGACGCTTTGTGGCCCATTGGTGCCAAGATCCGTCACCTCGTGGCCCTGCTCGCGCAGCCATTGGGCGAGTTCGTCCTTGAGGAGGTAGCCGGCATGGTCGGCGGCAAGGGCAATGCGCATTGTGCCTGACTAGGGCACCCGGTGAGGATTCGCCAGTGGTCGAGGAGCGTTGACGCGTTCGGGCCGAAGGTAATCCAGATCAGTAGTTGGGACGATTGAGCCCACTCGGCGCGTTTGACGCCTCATGGCGGGCCGGTGGATCGCAAGCGAGCTGGAACGGACGATCTACGCCATCGCGGGGCTTCCTATCGCCCTGCGGGGCGAAGCGGGCGCGCACAGTCCGGAAGCAGCCGTCATCAGACGCGCATTCGCCGACCGTTACTGGCATCCCGCTTCGCCCCTGGAAGTGGTCGAGCTCGCGCTCGGGGTCCTTGCTGCGCCCCTGGCAGTTCCGCTGGCGGCACTGTGGTTCACGCTTCGCAACGGGAGGATAATTCACCGCCGCGAAGGAAAGAAACCTTCAGCGCAATTCATCGAGCAGCTTCGTCTCTACCTTACGGCGGGAATCGTCGGGCCGTGGTACTATATCCTCTCCCTCCACAGGGATGGGCAAAGGCGTGCCCTGACCTTTCTCCAGCGCTGCGAGACCAAGCGCGGCGTCTATGCGCTGCTGAAGGACGCGGACGCCAGCCCGATCGGGGACAAGCAGGCCTTTGCCCAAGGATGCGCAAGGGCAGGCCTTCGCTGCGTCGGATGCGAACTTCTGGTCGATGATGAACCAATCGATCCCGACGCCCTGCCGGACACCGGCCTCTTCGTGAAGCCGGTTACGGGCTGCGGCGGCAAGGGTGCTGAGAGATGGGACAAAGCGGGCTCCCGCACCTGGACCAACGGTCGCTCGAGGCTCGGTGCTGCACAATTGCTTCGCCATTTGCGCTCGCGCGGGGGACGCCTCATGGTGCAGCGGCTGGTGCGGGCACATCCCGCATTGGCAAGGCTCACCTCGGGTGCACTGCCAACGGTGCGGGCACTGACGATCCTCGACGAGCGGGGATGGCCTGAGCTGGTCGCTGCGGTTTTCCGGATGTCGATCGGATCCAACCGTACCGTCGACAATATCCATGCAGGCGGCCTTGCCTGCGCGATTTCGCTTTCCGACGGAACGCTGGGCATCGCAAGCGACCTTGGCTCAAGTGCGGGACTGGGTTGGCACGAACGGCATCCGACGACCGGTGCACGGATCAAGGGTTTGCAGCTTCCTTACTGGGACGAAGTGAAGGCGCTTGCAGCAAAGGCTCATGCGGCCTTTGGTGACCGGACGATCATTGGCTGGGACATCGCCATCGACCGCGAGGGTCCGGTGATCGTCGAGGGCAACCGCGGCCCGGACATGGACCTCATGCTGCGCTTCATGGATGTCGGCTTTTGTGTGCTCGATCGCTTCGGCGAGCTCTTGGCCTACCAC
>DATMHD010000272.1:0-5752 GCA_035555075.1 Sphingomicrobium sp.
AGTCTCGATGACAGTGTTGGAATCCGGGTGAATGGGGAACATCGCCGCGTGCCTGGCGGGATCAGCGTTGCCGAGATGGTGAGCGGCCTTGGTCTCGATCCGATCCGTGTTGCCGTAGAGCGCAACCTTGATCTGGTTCCGCGATCCAGTCTCTCGGAGGTCCGGGTCGAGGACGGCGATGATTTCGAGATCGTGCATTTCGTCGGAGGTGGCTGAGTGGCGGCGCAGCAGGAGTTCAATGCTGACAGCTGGAGCGTTGCCGGGCGCACCTTTACGTCCAGGCTCATCGTCGGCACGGGGAAGTACAAGAGCCTCGAGGAGAATGCAGCGGCGCTCGAAGCATCGGGCGCGGAAATCGTCACGGTCGCGGTTCGCCGCGTCAACATCTCCGATCCTGGTCAACCAAGGCTCACCGACTTCATCGATCCGACGAAGATCACCTATCTTCCAAACACCGCCGGCTGCTTCACGGCGGAAGAGGCGATCCGAACCCTTCGTCTCGCGCGCGAGGCCGGCGGGTGGAACCTGGTGAAGCTCGAGGTGCTCGGAGAGGCGAAGACGCTCTACCCGGACATGCGTGAAACACTCCGCGCCACCGAGGTGCTGGTGAAAGAGGGTTTCGAACCGATGGTCTACTGCGTCGATGACCCCATTGCGGCGAAGCAGCTCGAGGAGGCGGGAGCGGTCGCAATCATGCCGCTTGGCGCGCCCATCGGCTCGGGGCTCGGCCTTCAGAATCTGGTGACGATCCGCTTGATCGTCGAAGGCGCGGGCGTACCGGTGCTCGTTGATGCCGGTGTCGGTACCGCAAGCGACGCGGCCGAGGCGATGGAGCTTGGCTGCGACGGTGTCCTGATGAACACGGCGATCGCCGAGGCCAAGGACCCAATGCTGATGGCGCGAGCGATGAAGGCGGCAGTGGAAGCAGGACGCCTCGCCTATCTTGCGGGCCGTATGCAGAAGCGGCGTTATGCCGATCCGAGCAGTCCTCTCGCCGGGCTCATTTAGTCACGGTCACGACGTGCGCCGACATCGGTGCGTCGAAACCGGCAGCCCCTTCAAACTGGCGTAGGGCGGCCTCGGCCGCCTCAGTTGCTGCGCTAAGCGCTCCATTGCCACCTTTTTCGATCTCCGAGCGCATCGGCGTTCCTTGCGTCAGCGCAATCGCCGCATCGCGAGCCGAAGCGGCCCGGCTGCGAAGCTCCACGGTCTCGATTTGGATGCGGGCAAAACCTGCTGCGCGAAGATCCTCCTCGATCCGTGCCGTATCAGAATATCTGAACGGAACCCGTTCGTAGAAGGCGGCGCTGTTCTCCGGGAAGAGATCGGCAACCGCGCGTCCTGCAATCCTCGTTGCAAGGTTCCGCTCGATGCCGTCCCAGATGAGAAGGAGGTAGGTGCCGCCGTCGCGCAATAACCGGTGCGCCTCGGCGTGCGCCTTCACCTTGTCAGGGAAGAACATAGCTCCGAACTGGCAGGCGACGAGATCGAAACTGGCATCCTCGAACGGAAGATGCAGTGCGTCGGCCTGGACAAAGGTGACATTGGAAAGCCGTCTTCCTGCAGCCTCGTCCAGCATCGGTTGATTAAGGTCAGTGGCGAGGATCTCGGCGTGTGGGAAGACCCTGTGGAGTTCCTCGGTCAGAACGCCCGTCCCCGCTGCCGTCTCGAGGATGCGGGATGGCCGCAATGCGCGTGCCCGCTCGGCTGCGAGCTCGGCGTAGGGACCGAAGATCAGAGGGACCATATAACGCTGGTAGGTCGCTGGAATGGAGCCTGCGAAAACCGTGTCGCTGCCGCTCATCGGAACGCCCCCTTTGCTCCGTTGGTTATGGCGAAGAATTGCGTCCATGACAGACTTCGCATCAGAGCGCGAGGCGATGGTCGAGCGGCAGTTGAGGCGCCGCGGGATCAGTGAGCCCGAAATCCTCGATGCCTTCCTCGCGGTCCCGCGCGAGGCCTTCGTTGCGAGGGATGTCGCTCACCTTGCCTACGGCGATCACCCGCTCCCGATCGAGTCGGAGCAGACGATCTCTCAGCCATACATCGTTGCGCTGATGATCGAGGCGGCGGCAATCAAGCCCGGCGACAAAGTGCTCGAGGTCGGGTCAGGGTCCGGATATGCCGCCGCGGTCATGAGCCGCATCGCCGGTCGTGTAGTCGGGATCGAGCGCCAGCATCGACTCGTCGAGGTCGCACGAGACCGACTTCGCGACCTAGGTTATGACAATGTCCGTATCGTCGAAGGGGATGGCACCAGAGGGTGGCCGGACGAGGCGCCCTATGATGCAATTCTTGCTGCAGCCAGCGGCAGCCACATTCCTCGACCACTGATCGAACAGCTCGCCGCTGGTGGCCGGATCGTGATGCCCATTGGCGAACCCGGCGGCCTCCAGAAGCTCGTGAAGGTCGTCAGGCGCGAGGACGGATCCCTTCAGCAGTCGGACCTTGGCGGGGTGCGGTTCGTTCCCCTGATCGGCGAAGAAGGCTGGAAGAATGCTTGAAACGGAACTGGATAGCCTGTCCCGGCAAGTCGCGGATGCGGCGGAGCCGCTGCCCGACATCGACGACGAGCGCTTCGGAGCTTTCTTCGATCGCTTTGGCGATGCACGCATAGTGCTACTCGGGGAAGCAAGCCACGGCACATCGGAATTCTACCGTGCCAGAGCAGTCATCTCACAGCGGCTGATCGAGCGACATGGCTTCAATATCGTCGCTGTAGAGGCGGACTGGCCCGATGCCGCCACCATCGACCGGGTCGTCCGGCACAGGGAGTGGCGTTCGGGCGAACTTCGCGCGTTCGAGCGCTTCCCGACCTGGATGTGGCGCAACCGCGAATTCGACCATTTCGTCCACTGGCTGAAAGGGCATAACGAGAACAAGGCATACGAACGCATGTGCGGTTTCTATGGCCTGGATCTCTATAATCTCTCAGGTTCGATGCGGGCCGTCATCGAGTTCCTCGAGCACCAGGACCCGGAGCTCGCACGTCTAGCCCATCGCCGGTACGGCTGCCTTGACCCCTGGGCCGAGGAGCCGCAGCTCTATGGGCGCAACGCACTCCTTGAGGGCTATGCACGCTGCGAGGTCGGGGTCGTCCAGATGCTGAAGGACCTGCTCCAGCGGCAGATCGATTGCTATTCGCCAGAATGCGACGACTGGCTCGATGCGGCCGCGAATGCCAAGCTCGTGAAGGACGCGGAAGCTTACTACCGGATCATGTATCAGGGCTCGGCTGAGAGCTGGAATCTTCGCGACACGCACATGTTCGAGACGCTCGGCATGATCCTCGAGGCCAAAGGGCCACAGTCGAAGGCTATCGTCTGGGCCCACAACAGCCACATCGGGAACGCCGCCTTCACTGAGATGGGACAGCGGCGCGGGGAATTGAACATTGGTCAGCTCGCCAAGGAAAAATGGGATGCGAAGGCCCGGCTGGTGGGAATGGGAACGCACAAGGGTACAGTTGCAGCTGCGGACGATTGGGACGAACCCATGAAGATCAAACAGGTTCGTCCCTCACTGCCGGAAAGCTACGAGCGGGCGAGCAGCGACAGCGGCGTCCCCCGCTTCCTTCTCGATCTTCGTGAGGGCGAGATCGGACGGGAGGTTCGTGAGGCGCTGATGGAGCCGCGGCTCGAGCGGTTCATCGGAGTGATCTATCGGCCTGAAACCGAACGCTGGAGCCACTACAGCGATGCCATACTCGTCAAGCAGTTCGACGCGTGGGTCTGGTTCAACGAAACGCACGCCGTGACGCCGCTTGCCGGTGAGGGACGGCCCGGCGAGCGGCATGAGGAGGAGACTTATCCCTTCGGGCTCTAGGTTTGTCCCGCTCGTAGCGGATCAGACGCGATTCTTCGCCCGGAGCCTGGTGATGGTGGTCGCGTTGCTGATCTCTTCGACGTCCGTCCGGCAATGGAGGAGCCTGATGCCCTTGCGATCGAGCGCCTGATCGAGCGCCGGAGCGAATGCATCGGTGCTCTCGATTGTCTCTGCCCAGCCGCCGTAGGCGCGCGCGAGAAGTGAAAAGTCGGGGTTCTTCAGCTCGGTCGCGCTGATCCGCCCGGGGAACTCGCGCTCCTGGTGCATCCGGATAGTGCCGTAGCTCCCATTGTCGACGAGGACGACGATAAGGTCCGCTCCATATTGCGCGGCGGTGGCGAGTTCCTGCCCGTTCATGAGGAAATCGCCGTCCCCGGCGACGCAGACCACCGGGCGATCCCTGAACCGGAGCGCCGCTGCGACAGCAGCCGGAAGGCCGTAGCCCATCGTCCCGCTCGTCGGTGCAAGCTGTGTCGGCATCGGACCATAACGCCAGTAGCGATGCCACCAGCCTGAAAAGTTGCCCGCGCCGTTGCAGACGATCGTCTTTTCCGGGAGCCGCTCACGCATCATCGCGACACACGGGCCAAGATCGAGCTTCACACCCTCACGCGCCTTGGGCTCGGACCAGTCGAGCCACTCCTTGTGCGCATCCTCGCCGCAGGAGAAACGAACCAGATCGGGATCGACCCACTCGTCGATCATTTCTGCAAATTCACCCATGTCCGCGCAGATCGGAAGGTCGGTCTGATAGACCCGGCCTAGCTCGGTAGGATCGGGATGCACGTGGACCAATGTCTGGCCGGGGTGGTCGGGCGCGATCAGCGTATAACCGTCGGTTGTTGCTTCTCCGAGCCGCGCTCCCACGGCAATGATGAGATCGGCGTCGCGGATCCGCTGCTGGAGCTTCGGATTGGGGCCATAGCCGAGCTGCCCGGCATAGACCTGGCAGGAGTTGCAGATCGCGTCCTGGCGGCGGAACGCTGCAGCCACCGGAATGCCGTAGCGATAGGCGAAGTTCGAGAAATGATGCGATGCGCGCGGACTCCAGTCCGCTCCACCGACGATCGCAACGGGCGAAGCTGCTTCCTTCAGCAACTCGAAAAGCGCCTGCATCGCTCCGGGATCAGGTTCTTCGGCGACCGGCGGAATCCGTGGTCGGTCAGCCGTATCGACCTCGTCGGCCAGCATGTCCTCGGGAAGTGCAAGCACAACGGGGCCGGGCCGACCAGCAGTCGCAACCCGGTAGGCGCGCGCGACATATTCCGGGATGCGGCGAGCATCGTCGATCCTCGCCGCCCATTTGGCGAGCGGCCCGAACAAGCTTGGCAGATCCACCTCCTGAAAGCCTTCGCGGTCTCGGTCCCCCCTTGCCACATCGCCGATGAAGAGAATCATCGGAGTCGAGTCCTGGAAGGCAACGTGGACACCTGCGCTTGCGTTGGTCGCTCCCGGACCACGGGTGACGAAGGCGACGCCGGGGCGTCCAGTCATTTTGCCATCCGCGTCGGCCATGTAGGAAACGCCGCCCTCCTGGCGGCAGACAATTGTCTCGATGTCGGGCGTATCGCGAAGTGCGTCGAGCACCACCAGGAAGCTTTCGCCAGGCACTGTGAAGATCCGATCACATCCCTGGATTTTGAGCTGATCAACGAGAATGCGTCCGCCGGTGCGAGTGGTCATGGCCAGTGCTCTAGCCGCTGGCGGGGCGGGTGCAAACTCGTGTAGGTGGCCCCCCGATGATCACGATCAGCATCACCTATCCCCAGACCGAAGGCGCGCCGTTCGACTGGGATTATTACGTCGGCACGCACCTGCCCCTTGTTGGGCAGACCTTCAGGCCCTTCGGTCTTACATTCGCAAGCGTGCTTCGAGGGATCGAGGGCGTAGGCGGCGGCGCGCCTCCTTATGTTGTCACGGTCCTCCT
>DATMHD010000273.1:0-3952 GCA_035555075.1 Sphingomicrobium sp.
GCGCGAGCCCGAGCGCGAGGTTGGCGCGCATCTTGGCAATCCCCTGGAGGGCCGCTGCGCGGGGCTTCGAGACATCGCCGGCATTTCGCGCGGAGGCGAGATTGCCAAGGCTGAGGCCGGCATAATTGTGGGTTGGACCAACGATCCCGTCGAAGTTGATCTCGCGGAGCATCAGCGAAGGACGGCGAGGACTTCGTCGCCGATGTCCACTTCAAGGAGTTCGGCAGCCTCCCGGTCTATGCACAGCCCCTTCTTCGGAAGCCGCTTCACGGTTGCGCAGCAGGCTCTGAATTCCTTGAGGCGTCCCGTCCCGACAATCATCTTGGTCCGGCCCGCGTCGCCGATGTCCCCGATCGTTTCGGAGGTGGATTGGCAGACGGTCCTGATCTGGTCCGTCGGCGCGGTGACCGTCGGCCCTCCATCGAAAATGTCGAGGTAGCGGTCGTAGGCAAATCCCTCTTCCTCGAGCATCCGGAGCGCCGCGCGGCCGGTCGGATGGGGTTGGCCCATGACGGCCTGCGCGCTTTCGGCAAGGAGCGCCACGTAGATGGGCGTCCTTGGCATGAGGTCCGCAATGAACCTCGTCCCGTGGATCGCGTTGAATTCATCTGCTTCGGGGAAACTCATTCCGAAGAACCGGCCAGCAAGTCCGTCCCAGAAAGGACAGTGGCCGGCCTCGTCCATGACTCCCCGAAGTTCGGCGAGCGTACGGTCGCCGAACCGGCCGCGATGGAGCTTCATGAACAGATACCGGCTGCGGGCAAGGAGGCCGCCCCACCCGCCGGCCCGGGCGCTCGGGTGAAGGAAGAGACCGCCGACTTCGGAAGAGCCCTCAAGGTCTGTCGTCAGGGTCAGAAGCTGGTTGCGAAACGTCTTGCCAAGGTCGGGGCTCGTCTGGGTGAGCGTGCTGAGGTGGTAGGAATAGAAAGGCTGGATGACACCGACCTGTCCGAAGACCTGACAGGTCCCCCGGACGAGCCCTTGCTTTGGATCCTCGAGCACGAACATGTACATGTCGCCCGATTGCCCGTCCTCCTGACGCGCAAAGGATTTTTCCGAGCGCGCGAGCTTGGCGACGAGGGTCGCCCGGTCAGGCGGCAGATTGGTGAAGCCGCCGCCAGTGAGCTTCGCCATCTCGTAAATGGCCGCAAAATCATCGCCATGCGCGGGCCTGATGCGGAAGCTCATGCTGCCTGTTCCGCCAGTCGCAGGATGGTCAGTGCGCTCAGCGCCGCGCGCTCGGCCAGGCTCTCGACGATCAGAAATTCCTCCTCACTGTGGATCTTGCCCCCGCGGACTCCCATCGTGTCGACGACCGGGACTCCGCACGAAGCGATATTATTGCCGTCGCAGACGCCGCCCGAGGGCTGCCAGCCGATCTCCTGGCCAAGGTCGCTGCCGGCCTTGCGGACGAGGTTGAATAATGCCTCGGCTTCCTCGGTCATCGGCTTTGGGGGCCGACCAAAGCCGCCATGCGCCTCGATGAATACGTCGTGCGCAGCGGCCGTCTCGTCGAGCGCCTTGGCGATGAGACGGGCGGCGATCTCCTGGTCGTCACTGGTCCTGGGGCGCATGTTGACGCGCAGGATCGCAAGGTCCGGGACGACATTGTTCGGCGACCCGCCGTCGATCTTCGCCGGATTGATCGAAAGGCCCGGGGTCTTTGACATTGCCAGCCGGAGGGCGAGCTCGGATGCTGCGACAATGGCGTTGCGGCCGTCTTCGGGGTTTCGACCCGCGTGTGCCGACCGGCCCCGAACGAGGAAGGAGAAGTTGCCGCTTCCTGGCCGGGCTCCCGCGAGGGTTCCATCAGGAAGCGCCGAAGGCTCGTAGGTCAGTGCTGCCCGCTTTCCCTGCGCAGCGCGCATGAGAAGGTCGGCTGATGCAGGAGAGCCCACTTCCTCATCGCTGTTGATGACGACTTCATAGCCGATGCGCTCGGCAGCCGGACTTGTCTCGACGGCCTTGAGGGCGGCGAGCATCACTGCAAGTCCGCCCTTCATGTCGGCGACTCCCGGGCCATTGAGAATGTCATTCTCGAGCCAGCGTGTGTCCTGGAAGGGGTGATCGGCGCCGTAAACAGTGTCCATGTGCCCGGTGAAAAGGAGTTGCACCGGGGCCGTCGGCCGGACGGCAAGATGAAGGTGACGTCCATGCTCGATCTCGACGTTGCGCCCAGCGCTGTCGACGGTTTCGACTTTCGCCGGAGCTTCGAGCCGAACGGGTCCTGGCAATGCGGAAAATGCGCCCGCCAGACCGTCAGCCATGCGCTGGAGGCCCGCGAGGTTGCGGGAGCCGCTGTTGATCGCAGCCCAGCCAAGCACTTGATCGAGCATCGGTTCGGCACCCGCACGTTCGATGATCGCGCGTTCGCCCGACGATAATTCCGCCATGGAAACGGCTCTAGCGGGCCGAAATGCTTAAGACCACTCTCACTCGAGGAGGCGACCGATCTCCTTTGCGCAGATGCGCAAGGCCTCGCCCCGTTGCTCGACCTTGGCGATCGCCATTGCACCCGAATAAGCGCAAATGACCGCCGTTGCCCTCGCATCCGCGTCGGCCCCACCGAGGCTCTTGGCGATCGTGTCGCGCCAATCGTCAAACAGCTGCCGAAGGACTTGCCGATAGTCGCTGTCGGCAAAGGCAAGTTCGAGCGTGAGATTGTTGACTGGGCATCCCCGCACCCGATTCTGGTCGTCGAGCTCGCGTGCAAGCCTGTCGAACACGCCAACGATTGCGGCGCGGGCATCCTCCGCATCGCGGACCGGCTTCAGCCAGGTCTCGTCGACCGCCGCTGCGACACGTTCCTTGATGACTGCAAGTCCAAGCGATTTCTTGGCCGGGAAATGATGGTGCAGTGCGCCGCCGGTCACGCTGGCTCGACCGGCGATCTCATGAACGCTCGTGGCGTTGTAGCCTTGTTCCTGGAACAGCTCGAACGCAGCATCGAGGATGCGGCGCCGAACTCCTCCCGGATCATTCTTCCGGCGGGGCCTTCCAGGTCCTGATGCCTCGTCCTTCATCCAGTTGCCCATAGCGCCCTTGCGACGTCCTGATTAGCGGGTTGACAAAAACAGGACAACCGGTTTGTTTATGCCGACAAGGAGACCAGAAATGTCTGATGACGGCGTAGGAGACGGAATCCTCGCGCAAGGCCCTGCGCAAAAATCAAGCGGTTCCTTTCCGCTGGTCGAGCTTCGCCAGTACACGCTCCACGAAGGGATGCGTGACCGGCTCATCGCACTTTTCGAGCAAGAGTTCATCGAGAGCCAGGAGGCCCTTGGCATGAAGGTGATCGGGACCTTCACCGACCTTGACCGCCCCGACCACTTTGTATGGCTACGCGGATTTCGAGACATGGCGTCCCGTCTTGAAGGCCTCACCTCCTTCTATTCGGGCGAAACCTGGCTCGCGCACCGCAATGATGCGAACACGACCATGATCGACAGTGACAACGTGCTCCTCCTGAGAGCTCCCCACCCATCGGCCGAATTCCCCGTGGCGGGCTCAAGGCCCGCGCTCGGAGAGATGGCGGGGGGCTCGCTCATTGTCGCAACAATCGAGTATCTTGAAGAAAGTGTCGAAGCCGCGCTCGAGGTCTTTGAAGCAGCGGTGAAGCCCCGGCTTGGCGCCTGCGGAATTAGACCGATCGCGTTCTTTGTCCCGGAAACGTCGGCCAATGATTTCCCGCGCTTGCCGGTTCGCGAAGGAGAGCATGTACTGGTCTGGTTCGCGCGCTTTCGAGATACCCTGGATCACCGCCGGTGCAAGGATGGGGTGAACGATGCAAGCGCCATGCTCGCCAGCCTTCGCGCACGCCCACCGGAAATCCTTCGTCTCTTGCCGACCATGCGCTCGGAGCTTCGATGAGCGCCGCCGCCGATTTCGACTTCCTTCGTGGACGTTGGACAATAGTCCACCGGCGCCTTCGCAATCGCGGTGCGGGATCGAA
>DATMHD010000274.1:0-2931 GCA_035555075.1 Sphingomicrobium sp.
GCCCGGCAGGGGCTTTTCCGTCACTAAGAAGCGGGAGCACCAGCACGGCGCCTCCGGCCCACAGCGCGAAGCCGAAAGCCATCCCAAACAGCCACCCGCCATGAACATTATTCGCGGCCCTCCCGAAGATGCGCGAGTAAAGGGCGCCCGCGACCGCCATCGCAGCCCAGCCGACGATCAGCGTGAGCAGAGTCGACATGCCGAGGATTTTCGCCTCGACGCGCAGCGAGCCGAACCACAACAGAATTGCCACGGCAGGAGCCGTCGCAAGGACTCCGGCGATGGCGCCGGAAAGCAGCGGCCGCTGAGTCGGTCCCGGGTCGTAACCGTGGGCGGAGAGGAACGTCGCCATTACGCCATGACCTCCTTCAATGCCCGACATTCACGATAGTCGGGCTGCTCGCGGTAGAGATCGATCAGGTGCTTGTAGGCGAGGCCTACAGTCCGCGCCTCGCGATTGAGGTCGAACAGGCCGACGGGATAGACGATTCCGACCGGCTCGCTCATCGCGATGCTCCAGTCGATCTGGTCCGTGAGGCTGTACCAGGTGAAGCCGACGAGAGGCACGCCCGCACGATGAAGGAGTTGAACGTTGTGCCATTGGCGCCAGAGCCAGCGGGGGCCCTGATCTCCGTCCGTCTTGTTGGTTTCGGTGTGCATCATGGGCCGCCGGTACCGCTCCCAATATTGGTTCGCGATGACATACCATCCGAACAGCTCGCCAAGTGCGAGGGGCTTCCCGTCCCGGTCGATCAGCCGCTCGTTCCACTCGTAATAATCGATCCCCAGAATGGAGCGGCGAGGAACCTCGCGACGGCCCAGACGCTCGATCTCATCGTTTGAGACACCTTGCTCGAGGAGCAGCCGGTGCATCGGATCGCTCAAGGGATGGGCGTATATGAGATCGAGCGGAAGGAAGCGCCGCTCGTTCGCAGCGGTCGCCTCCTGCATGACATGCGGATCAGGACAGCAGGGCTGATAGAATTCGCTGCTTTCGCTGTTGATGAAGATCGCCTCGGGTCGGTGCTCTATGATCGCATCGCTCATCTTGATGCTTGCATTGGCAAGATTCCAGGCGGCGCGCGCGTAAGCGCCTTGGTCCCGCAGCTGCTCGTTCCAGATCCCGTCGAGCGCGCTCATTCGGGCGCAGACATACATCTCGTTGACCGGCGTATAGAACCGAACCCAGGGGTACCGCTCTGAAAAGGCCGATGCGTATTCGGCGAGCGCGGATCCGATCTCGTGATTCTGGAAATTGCCGAGCCAGCTCGGGACTCCGAAATGGCAAAGATCGACGATCGGCTCGGGGCCAAGCTCGCGCAGTTCGGCGAGCTGAGGATCACAATAGTCCCAATTGTACCGCCCGGGCCCTTCGAAGATCAGATGAAGGGGCGGGCCATAGCGGATGTGGGTGATACCGATCTTCCTCGCGAGCTCGAAATCCTGTTGCCACAAGGAATAATGGCGAGTTGAGTCCATCTGGTCCCGTCGCCAGCGGCCCTGATCGATGGTCGGATAGCTGCATTCGATTCCCGTCGCGAACATGAACCCGCTCGAGCCCTTACCTTTCGCTTTGCGCTCATTTTGACGCTGCGGCCGGGGGAGAGCCGGCCGGTCGTTGACGGAATAGCCAACAGGTTTCCGGTAGATCGCGCCGACAGTGATCCCGAACAGTGCATGGGCAGCCGCAAGGGTTGCGACGACCGGGCCCGAAAGCGGTGCCCAGAAGCTTGCGAGACTTAGCGTCACGACGTTCGCGTCGAGCCGCATCAACGCCATCTCCGGATAGACAACGAAGATTGCGAGGGATGCGGGCACGATCGCGAAAATGAGGCCCTGCACAGGCGGACGTAAGTGCATTCGGCCCCAGAAGAAGAAGGCGTAGAAGATCGCCCAGCAGACCCCGACACTGAGGTGGATGAAGCTTGCAGCCACCCCCGTCAGTATCGGTGCGTCCCTGAATGCCGAGGAACTCAGCTGGCGAACGAAACTGACTTGCGGAAGTCCGGCCTTCGCGGCCGCGAACGAGAAGGCCTCCATGGCTGCGGCGCCCGCAAGGCCCGCAACCGCGGATTTCTTCAGCGACACAACCCGGATCATGGCTCGGCCGACACCCTCAGAGCGCCACGTCCTTCGCTCAACTGAAGTCGCGCTAGACGCGTATGGGAGTGACGGTACTTCACGAGCTGCCGATTGTCGGCGATCAGCGCTTCCCGCGCGCCTTGTCCGCGGGACTTCCCGTTCCCTTGTCCCGATCTTTCCGTGGCTTTGGGCCACCGCTACCAGCCTGCATCCCTCCCTCGACACCACCTGCGAGCTCGAGATCCCTGATCTCTTCCTCAGTCAGGTTCTTGCGGCGCTCGGGGGCCGTCTTGTCGTCCGGGAAATCCGGACTTTTCCGCGGCATGGTCCTGCTCCAGGAGTTGCAACAAATGAACGAGCCAAGTCGCCGGGCGTTCCGATGAACATTCCGGCACCGCAAACATCGCCAATCCTCGTCGATGTGAGCATTACGGCGCCCGGAGCGCCGTGCGCTCGCTTGCGAAAAAGGAGGTATTCAGCTTGAGCCGTGCTCGCTCGTCCTTGGGCCGGTCGGAGCGCCGGGAGCTGCTGCCGGCGTGGTTCCTGGTGTTTCCGTCGGCGGCGACGTCAGCGGACGCTGCGACCCTCGATGGCAGGTGAAGCAGGTCACCTTTGCATTGGCCATTCCGGGCTGGACGCCAAAATCCTGTGCATTGATGCGCTGGACCATCAGCAGCATCTTGCGGGCGGTCAGCTTCTCCTTTTTCGCATCGGAAGCGAAATCATAGGTGGATGGCGGCTGACCCTCGACGCCAACGTGGCAAAAGGTGCACCGAACACCGAGCGACTGCGTAAAGAAACGCATGCTCCCGAGAAGCTGCGGGCGCGCAATGTCCTTCGGAAAAACCT
>DATMHD010000275.1:0-5473 GCA_035555075.1 Sphingomicrobium sp.
GGACTCTTGCTCCGCAAGCTCTGGGCGTATCCGACGACGATCGTCGTTCTCGGGCTCTTCATCCTCTACCAGCTCTACCGCTACACCCACACCCATGGGCTCGGACTTCTCCTCCTCACTGCCCTCGATGTCGTGGTCGTCGGGCTCACCTGGCATGAATATCGCCTGATGCGCAGACACCTTCCGGTGGATTGACCGGGGCCCGAGCTGCCAGGTCCGGCTAAGGAACAGATGGCAAATTATCTCCTGCTCTTCGCCATTGTCCTTGGCGTCAATTTGCTGCCGGCCTTTGGCCCGCCGACCTGGTCGATCATCGCGCTCTACACACTCAACACACATCTCGAGGTGCCGCTGTTGGTTCTCACAGGCGCCATTGCAGCCGCCCTGGGACGCTTCCTGTTGGCGCACGCCACCCGCCTCCTTGGATCGCGGATCCTTCCGGCGCGGATCCGGTCCAATCTTGCGGCCGCCCGCGAAGCACTCGAGCGCCGCAAGCGAAACTCGGTCCTTGGACTGGGGCTCTTCGCGCTCTCGCCCGTCCCTTCGGCCCAGCTGTTCGAGGCTGCCGGCCTCACCGGTGTCCGCCTGTCCCTTTTCACCGCCGCATTCTTCGCTGGGCGGATCATTTCCTATTCGATCTATGCCTACACGGCGAAGGGTATCCGCTCATCGAGCCTTGGGGACGCGCTCAAGGAGGGCCTTACAAGCCCCCTTGGCCTGGCGCTCCAGCTCGCGATGATCGGACTTCTCGTCGCACTGACAAGCATCGACTGGAAGAAGCGTCTTGGGAGAGGTTCGAGAACCCCGCGCTAGTTGACCCGGCGCGCCTAGATCCTTGCAAGATCGCTGCTTGGGAAGCGGCTCGCGATAAACCGGCCCTCGATCTCGAAGCGATCAGCCCGCGCGCTTTGAAGACGCAGGGAAAGATCGGCGAGCTCTTCGGCAATGGCGCTGAGTGCGCTCGTCAGTGCATCCGCCCGATCCGGCGTCCGTTCGGACCGCGGAAGAGCGCAATAGCTTTCGAGGAGCCGCGGGAGATGTTCGCCGACGAGCCGCCTGGTCTCGTCCGCGAGGAGGATGTTCCGCTCGTCTCCTACAAGCGCCGATATTTCCTTCAGCCGCTCGAGGACGAGGTCAAACGTCGGCCTCGAGGACATCGGCATCTCGCTTCGGATGCGCGCCAGCCGCGCGATCGTCGAAGCTGTGAGATCGGCAGGTGCAGCCGGCGAAGACCGCTTCTTCAGGCGGTGCCGGGTTGGCCACATGAGCGACAGCAGTGAGGCAAAGCCGGCGAGCGGCAGAGCGATCAACCAGAGGAGGAGAGCGACGGGATGGATCAGGCTCAAGACAATAAGCGCTCCGACAATCACGATGAAAAGGAGCCCCGCGCGCCTCGCGCGGCGAACGAACTCGTCAAACGTGTCCGCGAGGCGCTGGATGCCCGGCCGGCCGAAGGCGGCGCTGGAGGAGTGCCGGAGGACCCCGCCCGTGACCCAGCCGACAAATTCCAGAACCCTCATCATGCCGTCTCACTCCGACCGGCCGGCCCGTGAAAAGGCCGGGAAAATCTATCGCATCAATCTGATGGCTAGGTGGTGAGCCGTTCGTGAATGGCAACTGGCCGCGCCCATAACAGTCGTTAACTTCAGTTTGCGGGCAGGCAGTTGTATAGGCAGGATCAGTTGCTTGAGGTGATGCGTGCCGACCTATTCTTCACGTGTGGCCGTAGCCTGCGTCTTGCTAGCGCTAGCTGGCCTTTTCCTTCTGATCACCGATCTGGATGAACGGCTGAGGTTCGCCAGGGCCGGCCTCGTGATCGGTCTTATGGCTCCTGGATTCCTTTGGCTCGTCGGTCGCCGTCTCCGGCTCCGGCACTGAGCTCTTGGCGACAGAAGTAGGCTGCTCCGCCTCGAGCGCTGCGAGGGCATGCCTGCCGCAATACGGCTTTTCGCCATGAATGATCGTTGCGAGCGAGCCGCAAAGTGGCGCCGAACAGGAGATCGGCACCGGATCGAACTTACTGTTTACCCGCACCGAAGCGTTCCCATCTTCAGCTTGGCGACCCCCTATGGGTCTGTCGCGCCCATGATAGCCTCCAGGAAGTGCTGAACGCCAGCTTTGCGTCGCAGCCCTCAACAGCGCCCGGAAATAGCAGTCACATGTGAACGCCGGGACGTAGGCATACAGATCGCAAGTCTAAGACCTAGATTGCGAGAAGCAGTTCATGGGGCTTCAAGGCCGAACTAGTGCGGCGAGTCCAACATGGATATCCGTTGACCAAAGCCGGAGATCGTCATGCGCAAGTTGGCAGCCTTAATCACAGCCTTGCTGGCGGCGAGCGGCAGGGCCGCGACATTTGATCTTCCAGCAACGCCGCAGACTGTCGCCTGGGGCCATTATGACGCAACTGCCAAGCCCTCGCTCACGATCAAGTCCGGCGATGCAGTGGTCGTCCACACGCTTCTGACCAATAGTCCGACCGGTCTCCAAAAGGCCGGCGTACCCGACGCCGATATCCAGGAAAGCCTGCGCGCCGTATTCGCCGGTGTCCCCGCGGCGGACCGGGGGCCCGGCGGCCACATCCTCACAGGCCCCATCGCCATCGAGGGAGCAGAGCCAGGCGACACGCTCGAGGTCCGCATCCTCAAGGTCGATCTTGCAATCCCATACGCCTACAACGGCTTTCGCTACGGGGCGGGTTTCCTGACCGATGATTTTCCCTATGCGCGCGTCAAGATCGTGCCCTTGGATGCAAAGCGGATGGTTGGTCATTTCGCTCCGGGGATCGACGTGCCGCTGCATCCCTTCTTCGGCAGCATGGGCGTCGCGCCCCCGCCCGGTTTCGGGCGGTATGACTCGACTGCTCCCACCATCATGGGAGGCAATATGGACGACAAATCGCTGGTTGCCGGAACAAGCGTCTTCTTCCCGGTCTATGCGCCCGGCGCATTGTTCGAGGTCGGCGACGGACATGCGGCGCAAGGGAATGGCGAAGTCGACATAACAGCGCTCGAAACCTCGCTGACCGGGACGCTCCAGTTCATTCTGCACAAGGGAATGAAGTCGTCTTATCCCCGCGCTGAAACTCCGACCGCCTATATTTCAATGGGATTTGATGACGATCTCAGCCGGGCAACCCGCAAGGCCCTCACGAACATGATCGATTTCCTCGTCGAGAAGAAGGGAATGAGCAGGGACGACGCGTACATGCTCGTCAGCGTTGCAGGCGATGTCGAGGAAACCGAGCTCGTTGACCGGAACAAGGGCGTCCATGTTGTTCTTCAAAAGGGATTGTTCGCCAAGAACTGAGCCAACCGGGGGGCGCGGCTCTGACGCTCTGGTCACCCCCGATCGACTTGTCCCAGAACCGCACGGCGGCGTGGTTGCCAATTGCATCGAAGCCGCAACAGCGGTTGGTGTTCCGCTCACTTGGCGCAGGAGTTCCGGCATGGCGAGTTTCGGGAAGCGCGTTGATGGTCCTGGTGGTCGCAGGCGCATCAAGCGCAGGCGGGTAAGCATTCAGGGCTGGGCATCAACCGATGAGGGATCGAGATCCATCATCATCGAAAACCTCTGCTTTGGCGGAGCACGCGTCCTCGGCCACGACCTTCCGGCGGAAGGGACCCAGGTCCTGCTGCGCAGGACCGACCGTTCAATCGAAGGGCGTATCGCCTGGTCCGACGGGGACAGGCGCGGAATCGTGTTCGACGGAGTATGCCGGCCTCAAGGCCGATAACGCCCGCAAGATCCGATGCCGTTCGGGAGCGGCCCGGCGCTCCGCCGAAGATGTACTGGAACGCTTGACGTTCCTCACCCCGGTTGCGGAGAGAGGGTCTTCTGATACGCTCCGTCGGCCGAGGGGGCGATACATGCGTTTTTCCATGCCCAAACCGCTGCATGGCTGGCGTGAATTCGTTCACGAAATCACGATCATCGTCTTCGGCGTTCTGATCGCGCTTGCCGCCAACGAACTTGTCGAAAGCTGGGCCTGGAATGACAAGGTCGCACGCGCCGAGGCGGCCATGCGCATCGAACTCGCTGAGGACGATGGACCTCAAGCCTATGGACGCGTGCTGATCGGGCGCTGTCTCGACATGCAGATTGCGCGCATCCACGATGGGGGAGGTCACGTTCCAGCCGCACAACTGCGCGAGTGGGTGGCGGGCTATTCGCCGCCCTACCGCACCTGGGATACCGAAGCCTGGAAGACTGTTCTGGGGTCGGACGTCGGAAGCCACGTCGGCCCGGAGCGACTGATCCAGTGGTCGTCGCCCTACCGGGTACTCAATCGTCTCACTGACGAGAATTCGGCGGAACGGGATTTGACGGCCCAGATCCGCGAGGCACTCCCGCCGGACGGAGTTCCGTCGGCATCCGATCTTCAGACGCTGCGGCGACTTTCGGCCGAGCTCCGCACAATCAACGCAAGCCTCTACAAGGCCTCGCAGCTTGTCCTTTTCCGGTCGCAGGCGCTTGGCGCACCAGTTCCCGTGAAGATGCGCCAACAAATGACGAATGAAGCACATGCGACCTATGGTGATTGTGCCCGACCTCCTGACCTTGGCGCGCGTCCGGTGGCGCAGAGCCTCACGGCGAATTTGCGGATGGCGCCGATCCGTTTCGGAAACTGATCCCGACGGTCCCCGAACCAACATCGTCGGCCGTGCCTCGTGCTCACCCCATTGCGGCCATCAGGCGAGCTGTTAGTCTTTGATGCGTTGCTAGGAGGCCAGTTGGATGCACTTCCACTTGCCCAAACCGCTGCACGGCTGGCGCGAACTTGCCGGCGAGGTCGGCATCATCGTGCTTGGGGTGTTGATCGCGCTCGGTGCGGAGCAGGTCGTCGAGACGATCCATGACCGCTACCTCGCCCGCGAAGCCTTGGGGCATATCCGCGCCGAGCTTGCTTATGACTCAGCTTTTGCTGCGGAACGGATCGCGATCGGCGACTGCATGCGCGCGAGCTTCATCGATCTGCGGCAGCGCCTGGCAGGAAGCGGCGATGATTGGCGTGGGCTCCAGGGCAAGCCCGTCAGCGGCGCTCCAGCAGCGCAGGTCAGTTCGTTATTCGCAGTCGTTCCCCCGATAAGTTCGCCGCACCGCCTATGGCCTGTCAGCGCCTGGGCGTCCGCGACCACGAGCGGCATCCTCGACCGCACCGGCAGCCGCTTCTTCAGCTATGCGGCGCTCTATTCGATGGTGGACTGGCTTGGTCGTCTGCAGGACCATGAAATCGCAGACTATTCCAAGCTGATGCCGTTCGATGTCGCGCAGAAACTCGATCCTTCGGCACGAATGCAGATGCTGAGAGACCTCGGCAGCGTCGACGCCGATAATGCCGACATCGAACGTCTCGCGGCCGTGTTCGTGACCGCTGCCCGAAGGAACGGCATTCCGCCTGATCCAAGATGGCTCAGCCGCGTTCTACGTGGTGACGTGCAAGGCCGGGGCACCTGCGTCAAACAAGGAGCAT
>DATMHD010000276.1:0-6804 GCA_035555075.1 Sphingomicrobium sp.
CATCGCCTTGGGCTTGGCCCTGATATGCATAGCCATTGCCATATTGGCCGCCATAGCCACCGCCATACTGGCCGCCGTAGCCGCCGTAGCCGCCGTAGCCGCCGTAGCCGCCGTAGCCGCCGTAGCCGCCACCATATTCTCCAGCATAGCCGGTGCCCAATGTCCCCCGCACGCGAAGACCATTGGAGCGGCGTTCGACATCAGTGATCGAGGTCACCCGGAGGCTCGGCGGAGCGAAACCCTGATTGTAACCGTACCGGTTGCCATAGCTGCCGCCATATTGGCTCCGCGCCTGTTCAGATGCTGCGCGCGCGCATTGGCGAACGGCCTGACGGTCAGTCACGTTGTATCGATTGCCGAGCAGCTGATCGATAATGTCTGTGACAGGATTGCCGGTATATCCCTGGTTGTACCCGTACCCAGGATAAGCTTGCCCCGGATAGGCAGGGTAATTGTAGCTCGGTTGGTTTGGGTACGGATTATATTGCGCTGTCGCGGGCGCGCCGAGCATGCCGGTAGCGGCGGCTGCGGCAAGAAGCTTGGCAAGGTGCGTCATTGTTTGTCCTCTCGTCCCCTGGCGGGAGCAAGAACGTTCCACTGCCAAATCCGTCGCATCGCCGATGTGCAACGAAGGCTGAAGGGCGAAAAATCCGCGGCGGATCAGGCGCTCGCAGTCGCTTCCCCGGCGGGCTCTCCATTGCCGGTCTCGGCCAGGCGCTGGTATCGCCTCGCCATTTCGAGATGCACGACGCGTGCTTCATCGCAGGTGGCATTTGCGGCTGCCGATTGCTCCTGCGCCGCACGTCGCATGAAATAGGAACGACCGTTGCTCATCGCTCATCCCCCGATGATGCGCGACTCGCCTAATACTCCCCTTTCGCCCGCGAAACGAGGCCGTCTTGAGCCTCGAATCGGGACATGGCGCCTTGACACGATCGATCCACGAAAATCAGCACCGGACCGATTCCAGCTTCACTTGGCCGCGACCAGGTCCGGCTCCTCCGCGGTGATCTTCCGCGATCTTCTTGGTTTCCTTGGTGCGACATCAACGATGACCGGCTTGACCGAAGCGCGCTCTAGAAGCGGCCCGAGATAGTGGCCCGTCGCTGATTCCGTCGCTTCGACAATCCTCTCGGGTGGTCCCTCTGCGATGATCCGCCCGCCGTTGACGCCGCCACCCGGTCCAAGATCGATCACCCAGTCGGCAGTCTTGATGACGTCGAGATTATGCTCGATCACGACAACCGTATTGCCCTGGTCGGCAAGACGGTGAAGGACTTCGAGGAGCTTGCGCACATCCTCGAAATGAAGTCCCGTGGTGGGCTCGTCGAGGATATAGAGGGTCTTCCCGGTGGCGCGCCGCGAGAGTTCCTTGGAGAGCTTCACCCGCTGCGCTTCGCCGCCACTCAGGGTGGTCGCCGGCTGGCCGACCTTGACGTAGCCCAGGCCGACTTCCTTCAGCATCTCCATCTTGTCGCGGATGCCGGGGACCGCCTTGAAGAATTCCGCTGCATCTTCGACCGTCATGTCGAGCACGTCGGCGATCGACTTGCCCTTGAACTTCACCTCGAGCGTCTCTCGGTTGTACCGGGCGCCGTGGCAGACGTCGCAAGTGACGTAGACATCGGGCAGGAAGTGCATCTCGATCTTGATCAGGCCGTCGCCCTGGCAGGCCTCGCAGCGGCCGCCCTTGACGTTGAAGGAGAAGCGCCCGGGCTTGTAGCCCCTTGCCTTGGCTTCGGGCAGTCCGGCGAACCAGTCGCGGATCTGGGTGAAGGCGCCGGTATAGGTTGCGGGATTGGATCTCGGGGTTCGACCAATCGGCGACTGGTCGATGTCGATAACCTTGTCGAGCTGCTCTAGGCCGCTGATCTTGCTGCACGGCCCGCAGACGATCCGCGCACCATTAAGGGCGCGGGCGGCACCCGCGTAAAGCGTGTCGATCGTCAGCGACGACTTGCCTGAGCCGGAGACGCCGGTGACGCAGGTGAACGTCCCCAAGGGAAAGGCCGCGGTCACCGACTGGAGGTTGTTTGCACTTGCGTCATGAACGGTGACATATTTGCCGTTGCCACGACGGCGCTGCCTCGGCAGCGGGATTTCGCGGCGCCCTGAAAGATAATCCGCAGTGATGCTGGTCTTGCAGTCAAGAAGTCCGTCAAGCGGACCCGAATAAATGATTTCTCCGCCGTGCACGCCTGCACCAGGGCCCATGTCGATGACCTGGTCGGCGGACCGGATGGCGTCCTCGTCATGCTCGACGACGAGCACCGTGTTGCCAAGCCCGCGGAGCCGCTTCAGCGTCTCGAGAAGTCGGTCATTGTCCTTCTGGTGCAATCCGATCGAGGGCTCGTCGAGGACATAGAGGACCCCCGAAAGACCGGACCCGATCTGCGAGGCCAGGCGGATGCGCTGGCTCTCGCCTCCCGAGAGGGTGCCGCTCGTACGGTCGAGGTGGAGATAGTCGAGACCAACATTGTGGAGGAATCCGAGGCGCTCGTTGATCTCCTTGAGGATAGCCTTGGAAATTTCCTGGTGCTGCGGCGAGAGCTTGGCATGGAGCGAACCGAACCAGGCATGGGCGTCCGCGACGCTGCGGCGGCTCGACATGGAAATGTCCTCGCCCGCGATCTTCACGCTCAGGGCTTCGGGCTTGAGGCGGGCTCCATGGCAAACCTCGCATGGCCGGCTCGCCTGATACCTGCTGAGCTCCTCGCGCATCCATGCCGACTCGGTCTGGAGCATCCGGCGATTGAGATTGCCGATCACGCCTTCGAATGGCTTCTTGACCTCGTAGCTGCGCTTTCCGTCAATGAAGCGAAGAACGACGGCCTTTCCGCCCGTTCCGTGGAGGATGACCCCGCGTGCCTCCTCCGAAAGGTCTTTCCAGGCGATGTTGAGATCGAAGCCATAGGCCCTCGCAAGGCTCGACAGGACCTGCATGTAATAAGGGCTCGGCGGATTGGATTTTGCACAGGGTACGACAGCACCCTTGGCAATCGAGATATTGTGGTTGGGAACGACGAGGTCCTCGTCGAACACGAGCTTTTCGCCGAGCCCGTCGCAGGCGGGGCAAGCGCCTTGCGGTGCGTTGAAGCTGAACAGGCGGGGCTCGATTTCCGCAATCGTGAAGCCCGAGACAGGGCAAGCGAATTTCTCGGAAAAGGTGATGCGCCCGGGCGGTGCATAATCAAGCTTCATACCGCCCGGAGCGACCTCGCCGTCCGCCTGCGGGTCAGCAGGATCGAGATAGGCGAGTCCCTCCGCGAGCTTGAGCGCCGTCTCGAAACTGTCGGCGAGCCGCGCCTCGATCCCGTCGCGAACGACGATGCGGTCGACGACCACCTCGATGTCATGCTTGCACTTCTTGTCGAGCGCCGGAGCTTCCTCGATGGCGTGGAACTTGCCGTCGATGCGAACGCGGGTGAACCCCGCCTTCTGCCATTCGGCGAGCTCCTTGCGATATTCGCCTTTCCGCCCCCGGACGACCGGCGCCAGGAGATAGTGCCGGCTCCCCTCGGGAAGGGCCATCACGCGGTCAACCATCTGGCTGACCTGCTGAGCCTCGATCGGTAGTCCGGTGGCCGGAGAATAAGGGATGCCGACCCGCGCCCACAGGAGACGCATATAGTCGTAGATCTCCGTGACCGTGGCGACGGTCGAACGAGGATTGCGTGACGTCGTCTTCTGTTCGATCGAGATCGCAGGAGACAGTCCGTCGATATGCTCGACGTCGGGCTTCTGCATCATCTCGAGAAACTGGCGCGCATATGCGGAGAGGCTCTCGACGTACCTGCGCTGACCCTCGGCGTAGATCGTATCGAAGGCGAGCGAGGATTTGCCCGAACCCGAGAGTCCGGTGATAACGGTCAGGCTCTCGCGCGCAATGTCGACGTCGATAGCTTTGAGGTTGTGTTCGCGCGCGCCGCGGACGGAAATATGAGTCAGCATCGAATGGGGCTTCGTTCCGTTTATGTTCTAGTCTAGCGTGAGGAGCCGCGAGCGGTCAACGCGACTTCAGCAATATGGGTGCGATCGGTCGGATTGCCACTCCTTGGAACCTACACATGGATCAGTATTCGGGCTATGATTCCATGTCCGAGCAAACATGCTGGGGAGGGACCAATGCAATATGTCGTCATGATCATTGTGGGTCTGGTCGTCGGGATCCTTGCGCGCTTCTTCTACCCGGGCGCCGTTCACATGGGGCTGATCGCAAGTGCGATTCTCGGGATTGCGGGCTCCTTCCTTGCAGGATTCATTGGCCGGATGCTGCACCCTTCGACGCGCGACCAGCCGTTCCATCCGGCCGGTTTCATTGAGGCGATCATCGGCGCAATGGTCCTTATCTTCCTTGGCCGCATGACTGGCCTCATCGGATAGCGGCGAGCGAGGCCACGCGGCCAGGAGAGCTCAGGCAGCGTCCGCGAATGCTCGGACTTGATGAAAGGCCGCCGCAGCGGCTTGCCGGCTAGTCGCGCCTCAAGCCGCTGCGAGCCCGATCGAGCGTCGAAGTGCCTGCAGGTCGGCCGTGAAAAGGAGCGACCATAAGCCCTGGATCACGAGGCTCGCGCCGACGAAATAGCCGAGGAAATGGAAGGCTGCTCCTGGCTGCATGCGAAGGACGAACACACCAAGGACGATGTTGATGATGCTGACGAGGACCAGCCAGCCTCGACCAACGGCAATGTTGAACCCCATGGCGACTTCAAGAATGCCGCCCGCGATGAGCCATGCCCCAAGAACTCTCACCAGCGAAACGGCGCCAACGCCCGGGTTTCGAAGGATGATGAAGCCGGTAGCAAGGCTCAGCAGTCCAAGGACCAGCCCGATCCAGCCGCCGCGATGGCCAAGATTGGCGATGCCGCCCACGGCCATGAATGCACCCGCGACACAGAGCATCGCACCAACGTAGATGCTTGCGGCCAGGCTCGCGAGCGGAGGCTCGGCCAGCGCGACAATGCCAACGACGAGAAATGCAAGACCGGGCAGATAATGCCACCCGACCCAGTCCTTGAGCGAGCGACGTTGCGTCCCTGCGGTTCCCACTGCTTGATCAGCGGTCATTGCTTCGGCCATGGGCTGCTCCTCGGGGCATTGATCATATTGCCATCGCTTGAACGGGCGTTGCCCGGGCTAGCGGCCCTCCACCCTCAGTCGTCCCTGGAGGACGCTGACCCCCACCGTCGCTGCAGTCACATCCACCGTCGAAACGAAGCGGCGACCTCCGGTCACAGGTGCTGGCGCGGTGCAATTTCCGCTGGCGAGCTGGGACGGCACGTGGAGCACCTGGATGAGATTGTTCGTGAACCTGATGCGGGCGTTGTGAAGGCGCAGCTGGGCGCGTTCAGCACAAAGCCGGACCTGCTGCAGGCTTGGATGGCCGGCAACACCGATCGTCCGGTGGACCCATCCAATCCTGTTGATGTCCGCCCGGCCAAGGACGCGCCAGGTGCCCGAGGCTTTGGTCAGTCTCACACTCTGCACCCGCCGGTGACCAAGGTTCCTGTTGTCGTTTGAAAGTGTCATGCAGGTGCCGTGGTAGTTTGCGCGCTCGCAAAGCTGCCACGTACCTCCGTGAACACGCGCCGAATTGACCGTCCACACGAGGCGCAGGTTCGGCTCGTCGTGCGAAACCGCGACGGCTGGTCCATCGAAGTTCCGGTCCCTGTAGATGACGATCTCGCCGCTCGGTCCGACCGGCTGCGGGCGAAGCGGCGGCGCTGGGCGCGTTACCGGTCCCGGCTGTCCCTGCAGGGAAGTTGGAAGCAGAACCAAAGTAGTCAGGAGTATTGGACGAATGACTGCACGCATGACGACCTCCGTCAGCTGAGTCCCGGCGGCACCGGCGGCGAGTCGATCATTACGCCAAAACTGGGTTCTAATCTAGGTTAAACGCTGCCTGACTTGAGATTTTCGTGAGGTTCGGCCGTGGAGCGATGCGAAACAGGTGGCCACAACTTGTGGGCAACCTTGTGTCAACTTTGCCTTGCTGCCCCGCAGTCGATCTGAACAGGCGCGAAACTTGCCTGGGCCCTGCATGGCTGCAAGCGTCTCGCGAGGACGCACGACAGCAGGGCGAGACCGTGGTAAAATTCGATCATGGCATTCAATGCCGCCGACCTCAAAATGGTGGACGATCACATCGCCCAGGGCGAGCATCACGTGACGCGTCAGGGGGAACTCGTTGCATGGCTCAAGGAGCGGGGACATCCGACCGATATTGCGGAGGAGCTCCTCGCGGAATTCAAGGCGACCCTGCTCCAGCACCGGGCGCATCGCGAGTTGATGATTGCCGAGCGCGACCTCGATCCGTTCGCGCCTAGGCCGCGGTCGCGAGTTCCGCCGAAAGCTGGTCGATCACCAAAGAAGGACTGACAGGCTTTTCTAGCCGGGGCACCCCGCTCACGGCCTCCGGGACGCCGTCCGAGGCATAGCCCGACACGATGAGGCATGGCAGATCGGTCGCCGCGAGCCGTTCGACGAAGTCGGACGCCATTTCGCCCCGCAGATTGAGATCGAGAATTGCTGCGTCCACCCGTTCGCGTGCCATGAGTTTTTCGGCCTGGCGAACGGTGCCGACGGGGCCGACGGGCATTGCACCGGCGTCGCGCAGCGCGCGCGCGAGGTCATCGGCGAGGAAGAACTCGTCCTCGAGGATCAAAACGCGAACCCCATCAAGCGAACGCCGATCCGATTGTTCCATGTCCAGCACCTCTCCTCGTTGAACGGCCGTTGGAACGGACCTGCACTCTATTCGCTTCGGTTGGGGGAAGCGAGGGCCAATGGCCAAGAAGGACATTA
>DATMHD010000277.1:0-10900 GCA_035555075.1 Sphingomicrobium sp.
CGACGAGAAGGATCTTGGCCGGTGAGTTGCTCATGCGCTTTTCCTCAAAGGTTCGTCTGCCGCTTCAGGAGCGGGGAGGGTGATGGTGAAGATGGTGCCCTGTCCAAGGCGGCTTTCGACGCTGATCGTGCCGCCCATGGCGCTGATGAGGGAGCGCGCTTCAAAGGCGCCGATCCCGAAGCCGCCGGGCTTGGTGGAGGCGAAGGGCTGGAACAGGCGGTTGCGGATGAAGTCGCCGTCCATTCCGGTGCCCTTGTCGCTGATCGTGATGAGCACCTTGCCCACATCCTTGGCGATCCGGACGGCAACAGGTTCGCCGCTGCTTGCATCGAGCGCATTCTGGAGGAGATGCCCGAGCGCCTGTTCAAGGGCGCCGGCATCGACGAGCGCCACAAGGCTTGCATCGCCAAGGAGGCTGACGTCGCGGTCGCGGCGCTTGGCCGCGATCGCAGCGGTGAGGATGGGCCTGAGAGGCTGGGCTTCGACGCGCTGGACCCGCGCTTCCGAACGTGGCCCGAGCCGCGCGAGAAGATCGTTCATCTTCCCCACCGACGACTGGAGGGTAGCGATCATGTCGGCCCTGAATTCGGGATTTTCGGCATGGCGCTCGGCATTGCGGGCGACGAGCGAGAGCTGGCTGACGAGGTTCTTGATGTCGTGGAGGATGAAGGCAAAGCGCCGGTTGAACTCCTCGAACCGCTGCGCCTGTCCAAGGGCCTCCTGGCCGAGCGCTTCGGCAAGCGAGCTTGCCGCCTGGCCGCCGGCGGTCCTTAGGAGATCGAAATCCTCCCAGTCGAGCTGGCGGCGGTAGTCGGGCGGCGCGAGTACAACGACGCCGACGAGGCGCTGGTGGTGGACGAGCGGGATGCCTGCCCATGCGACCTTGTCGTCGAGGAGCCATCTGGGAACGCTCAAGGCCTTGTCGCGGGCGCTTGCCCAGCCGTGCCTCAGGGCCTCGAACTCCAGCACCCGTCCGCTTGTCTCGAACTCGCTCCAGAATGGCGAGGAATCCTCGAGCGCCTGCGGCGTCGGGACTTTCCCAGGCCAGTTGCCCGCATCGGCAATGTCCATGCCCTTGCCATCGTTGCTGACGAGGAGGAGGCCGCCTTGCGCATCGACGATGTCGGCAAAGGCCGTGACGATCCGTTCGCTGAGCGGCGGCGCGTCGGGTCCGGCCCTCCCGAGCGTTTCGGTGAAGCGGAGCCATTCGGTCCGGTAGTCGTAGCGATGCTCGAACAAATGCTTGGCAAGCTTGACCTTGAACCAGCCCCTCGCCCGCGCGCTCGGGATCAGCACCATTGCGCCGACGGTCATCACTGCAAGAGCGCCGATCATGAGGGTCGAGGACCAGTCGACGCCGCTTCCGCGAAGCGCCGTCGCAAGGATCGCCATCAGTGCGAAATAGCCGCAGATCGCAAGAAGCGAGAGCGACTGGAAGGTGGCGGCGCGCGAGAGGCGTACGCGCCACATGCCGTCGTTCCTGGTGGCGAGCGCGAACAGCGGCGCTGAAAGCGCAACTGCAAGTCCGCGCCAGTCGGTGAGGTGCGCGGCGCTGGAGGATCCAAGATACTGAACCGTGTAGAGGTTGAGATCGTAGACCCAGATGAGTGCGAGGCCGAGGGTTGCAAAGCGGATGTTGGACCGGCTGGAGGGCGCCGCCTGGCCATAGACATTGTGAACGAGAACGAGGGCGCCCGCCGCCGTCGTGATTCTGAGGACAAGCCCCGTCTGGGCGATTGCGCTGCTCGGGCTGAAGAGCTGGAGCGTCTCGCCGATAAGCTGAAGGCCGATGACGCCCGCAACGGCGGCGTAGACGAGCCTGAGCCCATGCTCGCGGGCTTCGCCGGCCGCCGACAATCGGTAGAGAAGGCTGATCCAGAGGAGGTTGCGCGCGCTTTCGGCGAAGGAGACCAGGGACGTTCCTGGAGCGACAGCACCAAGCCATGCCGAGCAGGCGGTGATCGCGAACGATCCTGCAAGGAGACGCTGCGCCGTGCTCCTTGCAGCATCGCCAAGGCGCCAGATCATGAGCGCTGCGAACAGGGCAGCAGCGAGCGCGTGGCTCCAGAAGCCGATCAGCGCGTCCATGGCACGCTTCGTGTCAGGTCAGCCGACATGGGGACGACGTGTCGCTAAATTTTACAAAGAAGTGGTGAACGCCTTTGCATGCTGGGGCATTTGAGCCAGTGCAAAAGGCCTCAAGACACAGGAGACGCCGGGCAATGATCGAGAAGCGGCCAATCGGAAACAGCGGTCTTCGCGTTGCTCCGCTCGCGCTTGGCGGGAACGTCTTCGGCTGGACTGCCGATGAAGCGGCGAGCTTTCGCATCCTCGATGCCTTCGTCGACGCCGGCGGCACCATGATCGACACGGCCGATGTCTATTCGGCCTGGGTCCCTGGCCATCAGGGCGGCGAGAGCGAAACCATCATCGGCCGCTGGCTTTCAAGGGACAGCTCGAAGCGCAGCCGCGTCGTCATTGCAACCAAGGTCGGCTTCACTGCGGGCCTTGCGAGGGAAACGATCGAACCTTCCTGCGATGCGTCGCTTCGCCGGCTCGGGATCGAGGCGATCGACCTTTATTATGAGCACAAGGACGATCCAAGCGTGCCGCTCGCCGACAGCCTTGGCCAGTTCGAGCTCCTTCGCGAGAAAGGGAAGATCCGGGCCGTCGGCCTCTCCAACTTCGAGGCGGGCCGGGTCGACGAGGCAATCGAGACCGCGAGGACCAACGGCTTCCAGCCTGCGGTCGCGCTCCAGCCCAAATATAATCTCGTCGATCGTCCGAGCTACGAAGGATCGCTCGAGGACGTGGCCGTGAGGAACGGCCTTGCCGTCTTTCCTTATTATGGCCTCGCGGTCGGCTTCCTCACCGGCAAATACCGCTCGAGCAAGGACCTTGGCCAAAGTCCGCGTGGGAAAGGCGCTGCGAGATATCTCGAGGGAAATGGCCGTAAGGTCCTTGGCGCCATGGACGAGATCGCGCGTGAGACTGGGGCCTCGCTCGCGACCATCGCGCTTGCCTGGCTGATGGCGAGGCCTTCGATCACTGCCCCGATCGCAAGCGCGACCAGCGTCGAGCAGCTTCGCGACCTCACCGCCGCAATGAGCCTCGAGCTCAGTGCCGACCAGATCGAGCGTCTCAATGAGGCGAGCGCCGAAGCGGTTCCGGCCTAGCTCTTTTTGAGGAGATCGAGGGCGGCAAGGCTCATGGCCTCGGTCGCCGTGGAGATCACGGCTTCGGCATCAGGTGCCCACAAGGGACTGTGGAGCGCCGGAAGCTTCAGCGTATCGCCTTTGACTGCGTCCCATTTGGCCTTGGGGACTCCGCCGACCCAGAAGATCACGCTCTGCTTGCTCTTGTCGGCGAGCCAGAAGCGGCTGAAATCCTCCGCCGCCATCACCGGCTGAGGTTCGACCACGCGGTCCTTCCCGAAATGGCCCGTGAAGAGGGCCGAAAGGCGCGTGGAAAGCTGGTCGGTGTTGAAGGTCGCGTCCGCCGAGGGCTGCTCGATCTCGACTGTGGGCATCTTGTCGTCGGGAAGCCCGGCAGCAATCGCTTCGCCCCGCGCGATGCGGGAGATGCCGTCGAGGAGGAGCTTCCTTGTTTCGGGCGAATAGCTCCGGACGCTGAGCGCGAGCTTCGCCTCATCAGGGATGATGTTGCTCTTGGTTCCCGCATGGAAGCTTCCGACCGTGACGACGGCAGGCTCGAGCGGGCTGTTCTCGCGGCTCACCAGCGTCTGGAGGGCCATGACGATGCGCGAGGCAAGGACGATTGGATCCTTGGTGTTCTGGGGATAGGCGCCGTGGCCGCCAAGGCCCTTGACGGTGATATTCACCGTATCGACGTTCGCGAGCATGTAGCCGGACTTTATCCCGATGACGCCGGCGGGAAGCGTTGCGCTGTCGTGGAAGGCAAGGAGGTAATCGGGCTTCGGGAAGCGCGTGAAGAGCCCGTCGTCGAGCATCGCCTTTGCGCCCATCACCCGTTCCTCGCCGGGTTGAAGGATCATCACGAGCGTTCCCGACCAGTCATTCTTCATTGCCGCAAGGCGGCGCCCGGTCGCGAGCCAGGTGGTGATATGCGTGTCGTGTCCGCACGCGTGCATCACCGGCGTCTCGGTTCCGTCGGGGAGCTTCCCGATCGCCTTCGAGGCGAAGGGGAGGCCGGTTTGTTCCTTCACCGGAAGCGCATCCATGTCGGCCCTGATGAGGACGACCGGCCCGGGCCCGTTCTTCATGACCGCGACAAGGCCTGTCTTCCCGACATGTTCGGTGACCTCGAAGCCGAGCTTCCGCATCTCGGGGGCGAGCTTGGCGGGGGTCCGCACCTCCTGCATCGAGAGTTCAGGGTTGGCGTGAAGGTCGCGGTAGAGCGTCATCAGCATCGGCATGTCGCCATGGATCGCCTCGGCGAGGGTGGCGGCGGAAGCGGGCGTCGAAAGGCTCATGATTGCGGCACCGAGCAATAGCAGTTTGGTCATCAACGAGGCTACCTTGAGGAAGGAACGAGCTCGAGTACATCGAGCCGGGATTCAAAATGGGGCTGCGGCATCACGAGGCGCCAGCGCTTGTCGCCAATCCGCTCGACATAGGCCGCGACGTCGCGCTGCTTGTCCTGTCCATATTGGAGCGCGCGGGTCTCGTCGCCAAAGACCAATGTTCCAAGGAAGACGTTGCGGATCGCATCGCCCGGGAAAATGATCCCGACATAGCGCTGGGGACCACCGAGCTTCCCCAATCGCTGGAGCTGGCGCTCTGCCTTGAGCCGGCAGTTGACGGAAGGGGTGACGAGGAAGCTCTGCGAGCCTTTGACCTTGGCTCCAAGCTTGATCACCCGGCATCGGTACATGCCGTTGGGGATTGCTGGTCCTGGTAGAGCGGCATCGGGATCAAGAAGAGCGCCTTCGCGGGCGATCTCGGATCCATGGCCGGAATTCCTCGCCTCGGTGAGCGCATCCTCGAAGCTCTTGCGCCAGTCGCGAAGGCGCACCCGGTCATCCTCGCTGATCACCTGTTTGTAGGCGGTCGTGTAGCGCGCGATGAGGCCGTTCGGCTGCTCGAGCACCTTGCAGGCGCTCGTCAGTAGGAGAAGGGCAAGAAGGGCTGGGCTGCGCATGCTTGAAGCAAAGCTTTAAGCGGCGGTCCAACCTCCGTCCATGCTGAGGTTCGCTCCCGTGATGGACGCCGCTTCCTCGCGGCAGAGGAACAAGGCAAGGCCGGCGACTTCCTCGGGCGTCACGAAGCGCTTGGTCGGCTGCGCTGCAAGGAGGACGTCGTTCATCACCTGCTCGCGGGTGAGACCGCGCGTGCGCATCGTATCGGGGATCTGCCTTTCGACGAGCGGCGTCCAGACATAGCCTGGCGAAATGCAATTGGCGGTGATGCCATCGCGCGCGGTCTCGAGCGCGACGCTCTTGGTGAAACCTGCAATCCCGTGCTTTGCAGCGACATAGGCGCTCTTGTTGGGAGAGGCGACGAGGCTGTGGGCACTCGCCGTATTGATGATGCGCCCCCATTTCTTCTGCTTCATCCCTGGGACCGCGAAGCGGGTCGTGTGGAAGGCGGACGAAAGATTGATCGCGATGATCGCGTCCCACTTCTCGGGCGGAAAATCCTCGACCGGGGAGACGTGCTGGATCCCCGCATTGTTGACAAGGATATCGGGCCCGCCGAGTTCATCCGCGCAGCGCTTCATCATCGCCTCGATTTCCTCGGGCTTCGACATGTCGGCACCGTCGTGAATGGCGCCAAGTTGCTTGCATTCGCGCTCGATGTCGCCTGGGTCCCCGAAGCCGTTGATCATGAGCCTGGCGCCTTCGCCGGCAAGCGCCTTTGCGATTGCAAGCCCAATGCCCGAGGTGGAGCCCGTGACGAGCGCGATCTTCCCTTCAAGAACCATCTTGCCGATTCTCCTCTTACGAAGCGGTCCCTTGGCGGCCGGCCCATGAATTGCAACCGCTCTCGTCCCTCGCGCATTACGGCTGTGGAACTGAAAGGGGTCAGGCATGCGCTTCGGCGACGAACGCGAGAGCAGTAATTTCGAGGACGCGACGGGCCGGAGCGGCGGGTTTGGCGGCGGCTTCGGCGGCGGCAATCTTGGCTGCCTGATCCCGCTCGTCGCAAGCCGGTTCGGCATTGGCGGCGTCGTCGTCCTTCTGATCGGCTATTTTGTCCTGAGCTCGCTCGGCGGTCTTGGCGGCGGCGGAGGGATTGCTCCGTCCTCCCAGCAGGTGGGCTCCTCGCAAGGGTCGAGCACCCTTGATCCTGCAATCAAGCATTTCTCGCTTCAGGTCCTCGCCTCGACCGAGGATGTCTGGTCTTCGCTCCTTCAGCCAAAGGGCATCCGCTACACGCCGACAACCCTTGTCTTCTATTCGAGGAATTATTCGTCCGGATGCGGCGCGGCCCAATCCGCAATGGGACCCTTCTACTGTCCGACCGACAAGAAGATCTATCTCGACACCGAGTTCTTCACCGAGCTCTCGCAGCGCTTCCGGGCTCCGGGCGATTTTGCGCAGGCCTATGTGATTGCCCATGAAGTCGGCCATCATGTCCAGGATCTTTCAGGCCGGCTCGACCAGGCGAACCATCTCCAGGCGCGGGCAAGCCAGACCGAGGGAAATGCGATCCAGGTCAAGGTGGAGCTCCAGGCCGACTGCTATGCGGGCGTCTGGGCCGCCAATGCCAAGGATCCCGAAGGTCGCCCGGTCATGGAGCAGGGCGATTTCGAGGAGGGGATGCGGGCAGCCGAGGCGATCGGCGATGATACGCTCCAGCGGGAGACGCAAGGGACCGTTGTTCCCGACAGCTTCACTCACGGAACTTCCGCGCAGCGGATGGAAGCCCTCCAGCGGGGCTTCAAGAGCGGTGACCCGGCGGTCTGTGAATTCTAGAGCCTGACGAGCATCTTTCCGGTGTTCTCGCCGGCGAAGAGGCCAAGGAAGGCATCGGGCGTGTTCTCGAGGCCATCCACCACCGTCTCGCGCGATTTGACGGTGCCATTGGCGACCCATGGTCCCATCTCGCGGTAGAATTCCGCCATCCGGGGGAAATAATCGAACACGATGAAGCCCTGGAGGCGGATCCTGGCGCCGATGATGCGCGCGGCAAAGCGAAGCTTCGTCGGCTCCGCCTTGTTATAACCCTCGATCATTCCGCAGATCGAAAAACGCGCATGGTTGCGGGCGATCGCGAGCGCGGCATCGAGATGGTCGCCGCCGAGATTGTCAAAGTAGACGTCGATGCCCTCGGGCGCTGCCGCTGCAAGGTTCTTGAGGATCGGCCCCGCCTTATAGTCGATGACCTGATCGGCCCCAAGCGAGCGCACGAACTCGCATTTCCGGGGCCCGCCGGCAGAACCGATGACACTCATCCCCCTGGCCTTGGCGATCTGGACCGCGGCTGAGCCGACGGCGCCTGCGGCCGCCGACACGAAGACGACGTCGCCCTCCTTCGCTTCGGCCGCATCGAGCAGGCCGAAATAGGCGGTCACTCCTGTAACACCGAGGACGCCAAGGAAGAGTTCGGGCGCGACGTTGAGGTCCGGCAGCTTCTGGGCGAGCCGTCCCGGGACGACGGCCTCGTCCCGCCAGCCATTCATGTGCTGGACGAGATCGCCCGGCATTAAACCCTCGACCCGGCTTTCGACGACTTCGCCGATTGCACCGCCTTCGAGCGGTGCTCCGATCTCGAAGGCCGGAACATAGCTTTTCACATCGTTCATTCGGCCGCGCATGTAGGGATCGACGGAGAGCCAGAGATTGCGGACACGGACCTGTCCCTCGCCCAGGGGCGGAAGGTCGATGTCCTTCAGCTCGAAATTTTCATGCGTGGGCAAGCCGCTGGGGCGGCTCTTGAGGTGCCAGGCGCGCGCCATGTCATTTCCCCTTTCGATGCTCCAGATAGAATTTAGGAAGCGGACACGAAAGACCCGACCGGGAAGGGGACGGCCCGGCCGGGTCTCTTGTCAGCCTCCGCTGGTCGGAGGCTAGCTTTGTACCGCTCTAGCGATAGGTGCCCTCGAAGCTCCGGTTGAGCATGCGGGGACCCATGTCGGCCTGGTCATCGCGTTCGAATAACGCACGACTTCGACTTTCGTCGCGCCAGCGATTTTTCGCCTGGTCGGCCGAGCAATCGAGGATCACACGGTCGCCTTCCACGCGGTCGATATCCGAGCAGCTCAGTGAATGGTGGACGCCGCCGCTCTCGGGATCGGACTTGGCGAGGATCATGCGATCACCCGCGATCTTGTCGACCTTGCCAACATGTTTGTCGTCATTCCCGACGACTTCCATATGCTCGCGGACCTGGCCAAGGATACCGCGCTTTTGCTGGCGGCGCTCACGCCAGCTGCCGAAGTCGTTCTCGAAGCGCGACTGGTGTTCGGCGCGATAGGCGTCATAGTCGCGATCGAGCTCGTCCATGTGGCGCTGACGCCAGCTGTCGTAGTGCGGATCCTCGTGGCGCGAACGGTCCGACCAGTCCGATGAGCCTGCACGGCTGGTGCGGCGATACTCGTCCTGCGCCCATGGCGTTTCCGAACGGTCGCCGCGACGGTCGTAATCGCCGGCGCTCCCGCCACCACCACCACCACCACCACCGGAAAACGAGCGTTCCGAACGGCTGTAATCACCGGTGATCGGACGATAGCCGCGGTCGCGGTCTTCATAGCCACGATCACGCTCCCGTCCGCCGGACAGTTCTCGCCGCCATGTCGGATTATAATCGCTTTCGCTCCAGCCGCCGCGCTCGTTGAGCCCGCGGGTCTCGTACCAGTTGCGGTTTGTCTGGCTGCGCTCCCGGTCGCGATCATAGTCGCGCCCGTAGCCGCGGTCATAATCCCGGTCGCGGCTGGTGAAGGCGCTCCGGTCGCGCTGCTCGCGCGGGTCCCTGTCTTCCCTCATCTGGTCCTGGCGGCGGCGGCGTTCTGCGTCATTGTCGCCGAACCAGGATGCGACTTCGTCGCTCGCCCGGTCCCAGAAGCCGCGGTCGTCGCGCTGGCCGCGATCATCGCCGCGCCAGCCGCCGCGATCGCGGTCATTGGACCATCGCGAGCGCTCATCACGGGATGAATCGCGCGTGTCGTAACGGTCGTAAGCCATTTGGTGTCTCCCAGCAGAACAGGGCCGGTCAGAAGACCGGCCGTAAACCGTGGAAAGAAACGAACAGGCGCTTAATGCCGTTCCGGCTGCGTGAGCTTCGAGAAGCCATCAAATCGGTGGGCCGAAGGTCTCGCGGGACAGGCGATTGCAAGGGTTAAAAATCGCGGCTAGTGAGCCGCTTCCCAAGCGGTCCGACCCCATTGGACCGGCTTCCTGGCTGGAGGTGCGGGGCTGTAGCTCAGATGGGAGAGCGCTGCAATCGCACTGCAGAGGTCAGGGGTTCGATTCCCCTCAGCTCCACCAGCCTCATCGCAACAAAATCAATAACTTAGCTCGGACGCCCTTCGTCGCCGGGCGCCGAAACTGCTCACTTGGTATCGCTCTCCGGTCTTGGGTGTGTTGGACATGTAACGCAGTAACGGCCAGCCGTCGAAAAAGCCGGGAAGCGGAGGTTCGCAAGTTCGAATTCTCGCCAGCCTTGCGGGTAACTTCCGCTTAGCGCCCTTCGCAGCCATCGGCGTCCCGCTTCGCGAACCCCTTAATTGGACATTCGTCCTCGTTCTTCCAGCGCGCCCGAGCCGGCGATAAATTGCGCTTGTAGCTTGGCGAGTTGGCACTAATGGCTGCGCGACGCGTTTCGATTATTGCGTCTATTGCGTTTATTTCGTTTATCCGTTATAACCTACTTTGGGAATCGAAGGAGGTACAACGATGCCTGCCCTGGCAGTCAATCTGGAGGACTATCATGAGCCAAGTCAGGAGGAGATCACAGCCGCGAGAGAAGCGGCTCGCCGTCTGTCAAAGGTGGGTGGCGCGCCCGTAAGCTTCGTTGTCGAGTCCCGGGAAGCTGCCGAGGAAGCCAAGGAAGCTGCGGAAGAAAAGCCACGTAAGGGCCGAGTTGAACCGGAGCCAATCACGCTTCCGCTGAACATCTTCAAGACAATCATCAAACTACTCGCAGAAATGGGCAACGGGAACGCCGTTCAAGTAGTTCCTGTGCAGGCCGAACTTACAACTCAGCAGGCAGCCGATCTGCTCAACGTGTCTCGACCACACCTGATCAAGTTGCTTGAGCAGGAAAAGATTCCGTTCAGGAAGGTTGGAACACATCGGAAGGTGCTGGCTCGCGATCTGTTCGCGTATCGGGATCGTACGGATCTTGCTCGTCGTGAGGGTCTGTCCCGGATGGTCGCCGACGATGAAGAGATCGGCCTTTATGACGACGAGCCTTTGGGAGTGTCAGACTAAATGCTGGTCGGGCGCTATCCTGCACTGCTTGATGCGAATGTGCTGCACCCCGCCTTTGTGCGGGGTGCACTCCTGTGGTTCGCAGAACAGCGCCTGTTCCAGCCTCATTGGACCGCCGAAATTCTGACTGAATGGCGGCGCAGCGTGTTGCGGCGATTTAAGGACCTCGACGAAGGCAAGCTCCTAGCGAAGCAAGCAGAGATGAACGAGTTTTTCCCCGACGCGGAAATAACCGGGTACGAGCGGTTCACCCCGTGCGTCGAGCTACCCGACGGTGGAGATAATCACGTTCTGGCCGCCGCCGTTGTTGGCCGATGTGCAGGAATTGTGACCTCCAATACCAAACACTTCCCGGCTGAAGTGACAAAGCCGTTGGGTATCGAAGTGATCCACCCCGATGACTTCATCGTAAACATTATCGACGTACCATCGAGCAGCAATGGGAGTTTCGAAGCCAAGTCCGGAAGAATTCCTAGAACGATATCGGAAGGCGGGGCTGATCCAAGCCCACCAACGCCTGAGCCGGCACGTGAACCTAATATAGAA
>DATMHD010000278.1:0-2671 GCA_035555075.1 Sphingomicrobium sp.
TCGGCGCAGCCGCGGGCGCCGTCCTTCCTGGCGTCAGCGTCCTCCAGGGCGCCGTGATCGGTGCTGCCGTAGGCGGCCTTGCGGGCGCCGTATGGGCCGACCGCAACAATGACGGTGTTGTCGACGGCTATGTCTACAACGGCCAATATTATCCTGGAGCACCTCCAGGCTACACCGGGACCGCGGCTGCACCGCCGCCAGCCCCGGCGCCGATGAACACAATGCCCTCGCGCGCCGGCGAGCGCGGCTGAGCGAGGACCGAAGCCGGCCCGAACCGTTTGAAGTGAAGAAGCTCGAAAATGTGACGAGTGCACCGGCCTGATCGCCGGTGCGCTTGTCATCCCCATTGAGGCGGCACTTGAATTGTAAAGCGGCCAATGGCCGGGATTGGGGTAAATCTCTGCACGTTTTTTCCGCGACCATATCCGCCGGGGGAGTATCAAGATGGCGCATCCGCATTTGCTCGAGCACATACCCCACCCTCATCTCGAGCTTCGGAAGGAATTCCTGAAGAAGCAGCGCGCGCGGACAGACGGCTTCAACAACTGGCTCGCCGTCAAGGTCACCAACGTCGTCGGGACCATGTGGTGCGCCTACGTCTTTGCCGTCCTGGCGCTCATCAGCTTGCCCGACGCGATCAAGAGCGGGACCAGCGCGCTGGTCGCCTGGATCGCCCAGACCTTCCTTCAGCTCGTGCTCTTGTCGATCATCATGGTCGGGCAGAAGGTCTCTGCCGAAAAATCCGACCAGCAGCTCGAGCAGACGTACAAGGACGCAGAAGCGCTCCTTCACATCAATGACGACATGCACCGGCTCGTGAAACAGAATGTCGCGCTCACCGGGCAGATCGATGAGGTCCTGCGCCAGAACACGAAGCTCACCGAGCAGATCAGCCAGCTCCTGCAGGAACGAAAATAAGCTCGAGGCCAATTGGCCGTAGCTACGCGCGAAACCGGCATCGACCTCGCCGCCGCTTCGCCCGCAACGTCGCGGACCTGCGCCTTCACGATTTCCTTCGTCGGGTCCGCTGAGGAAACGGAACATGAAGCCAGAGGAGAATGGCGGGCGCCGCGAAGAGGACAAAGAGCACGAATAAAGCGAGCGCCGGTCCGCTTCGAAGGTCAAGAAACCACAAGGCAAGGAAGCAGAGAAGCGACAGCGTCGCTGATCCCCAGCGGGCCGCGCCGATCAGAAGCTGCGACACTTGACGTCGCTCTTCAAAGGGCGTGCACCGGGAGGTCTGCATCTTGCCAATCGAACTTCAGCGGCCCTTCTTTCCTCGCGAGCCGATCAGGCCGCTCCGAAAGGACGACGTGAAGCTGTTCGACGTCGCCAAAGTCATGCGCCAGAATTGTGATGACGGGATGATCGTCGCTTGGCGTCAGGGTCGCGACGGCAGGTCCGACATGGACCACTCCCTGCCGCTCACGGAAATCGACATAGATCCCGTCGCCCCAAGTCTGGCAGAGGCGCAGCACGTAGCTTGCTGCGTTGGCGGTCGGAACGGAGGCGCGCGCTTCGATCATCGCTTCGTCCTTTGAAAGGCGTTTCTGGCCGCGGCTGGGAACGGGGGAGTCGAGGGCCGCGGCCAGTTAAGGACCGGGTGACCTCCTCATCTTGCTCGCGTTTGCCTTGATTGTGTCAGGAGCGTCAGCTGGCCTCGAGCGGGAGTGCGACACGGGCGCGAAGGCCCCCTTCCCTGCGGTTCTGGAGCTCAACGCTGCCGCCATGTTTCGTCACTGCGGCTTTGACGATCGCAAGCCCAAGACCCATGCCGCCGGTCGCGCGGCTCCGCGATCCTTCGGCCCGGTAGAAGGGCTCGAAGGCGCGCTCGAGGTTGGTATCGACGAGGCCCGGACCATCGTCATCGACGTCGATGATGGCACGATTGCCTTCCCGTTTCACGCTGACGAGCGCCTGCTTGCCGTAGGTGACGGCATTGTTGATGAGGTTCGTGAAAAGCCGCTTCAGGAGCAGCGGATCACCAAGGACGGTTGCCGCTTCCGCGTTCCTCACAGCGACAGGCCGTCCAAGATCCGCAAGTTCGTCGACGACACCTTCGACAAGGAGGGTGAGATCGAGCCTCTCGGCAGTTCGCGGGCGAGCCTCGGCTTCGGCAAATTCGAGGCTTGCAGCGATCATCCGCTCCATCTCGTCGATCTCGTCTTCGACCTTCGATCGGACCTCTTCGGGAGCCGGGGCGATGTGGAATTTCAAACGCGACAAAGGCGTTCGAAGATCGTGCGCAATTGCGCCTACGACCGAGGTTCGCTCGACGACATAGCCGCGGATCCGCGCCTGCATGTCGTTGAGCGCTTCAGCCGCCTTCCGGATCTCCGAAGGCCCGTGCACATCGACCTCTTCGACGCGCCGGTCGCGGCCGAGCCGCTCGGCGGCAGCCGCAAATGCCTGGATGGGATCGGTCAGCCAGCGCGCGAACAGCCACCCGATCGGCAGCATCAATGCGAGCGACACGATGAAGCGGATGATGATGCTGCTTCGCCAGTCGGCAAGCTCGTCGACGTCTTTGCGCCACACCATCTTCCAGCGCCCGTCGGGGAGCTTGACTGCCGCCCGGAAGCCGTGCGGGACCAGCGCCTCGAACCTTTCCGGACCATAGACCTTCAACGATTGTTCAACTTCTGGCCCCAGGAACGAGAGGCGTCTTGGA
>DATMHD010000279.1:0-3851 GCA_035555075.1 Sphingomicrobium sp.
AAGACGCGGAGGTGAGCGCGCAGCTCGCCAAGAGTCTTACCAAGCAGGGGCTTACGGTCCTCACCTCGGCGGGCGTGGAGAGCCTGAAGGCCGAAGCGGTCGCTCGCGAGCGAGATGGCGACAATGAAACCCTCGTCGCGGAGGGCGAGTTCACCTTCGTCGCGCTCGACGAAAAGAATCAGCCGCGTTCCATCGTGGCGGAAGAGGAAAGCAATGGCTGATCAATATGACGTTATCGTGCTCGGCTCTGGGCCGGGCGGCTATGTCGCTGCAATTCGCGCTGCGCAGCTGGGGTTGAAGGTCGCGATCGTCGAGCGCGAGCTCCTCGGCGGCATCTGTTTGAACTGGGGCTGCATCCCCACCAAGGCCCTCCTCCGCACTGCCGAGATCTATCACTATCTCCAGCACGCCGATGCATATGGGCTCAGCAATGAGAAGCCTTCCTTCGACCTTGGGAAGGTCGTTGCAAGGAGCCGGGCCGTGGCAAAGCAGCTCAATCAGGGCGTTGCCCACCTCATGAAGAAGAACAAGATCACGGTCGTGATGGGCGAGGGGAAACTCACCGCCAAGAACAAGCTGTCCGTGAAAGCCGCCGAGGGAAAGGCCACCGAGCTCGAAGCCAAGCACATCATTCTTGCAACCGGTGCCCGTGCCCGCGATCTCCCTTTCGCCAAAGCCGACGGGAAGCGCATCTGGACCTATCGGCACGCGATGACCCCCAACGAGATGCCGACCGAGCTGCTGGTGGTGGGCTCAGGGGCGATCGGCATCGAGTTTGCAAGCTTCTTCGCGGACCTTGGAGCGAAGGTGACGGTCGTCGAGATGCTCGACCGGGTCGTCCCTGTCGAAGATGCGGAGGTTAGCGCGCAGCTTGCCAAGAGCTTGCAGAAGCAAGGCCTCACCATCCTCACCAGTGCCGGGGTCGAGAGCCTCACCGCCGATGCCAAAGGCGTAGCGGCGAAGATCAAGACCAGCGATGGCAAGAGTGCCGAGCAGCGTTTCAGCCATTGCATCATCGCGGTCGGCATCGTGCCGAACACCGAGGATATCGGTCTTGAGCAATTGGGAGTGAAAACCACCAAGGGGCATGTCGATACGGATGCGTACGGCCGGACCAACGTGGAAGGGGTGTGGGCCATCGGGGACATCACCGGCCCGCCCTGGCTTGCCCACAAGGCCAGCCACGAAGGCGTGACGACGGCCGAAGCCATCGCGCAAGATCTTGGAAACAAGGATGTTTATCCCCACCCGACCGATCCCCTGAACATTCCAGGCTGCACTTATTGCCGGCCGCAGGTCGCCTCCGTTGGACTGACTGAAGCCAAAGCCAGGGAAGCGGGGCGCGAGGTGAGGGTCGGTAAATTCCCGGCCATCGGCAACGGCAAGGCCATTGCACTCGGAGAGGTCGACGGATTCGTCAAAACCATATTCGACGCAAAGACCGGCGAACTCCTCGGAGCCCATATGATCGGCGCCGAGGTCACCGAGCTTATCCAAGGCTATACGATCGGGAAGACCGCGGAACTGGTCGAAGACGACTTCATCCAGACCGTATTCCCGCACCCGACATTGTCCGAAATGATGCATGAGAGCGTGCTCGCGGCGTTCGGGCGCGTGATCCACATCTGACCAGATCCACCAAGGCACGCCTCGGCGGCACTGCAGCCGCGCTGCTCATCGGAGCTGTCGCGGCCTCCTTCTGGCCGGGCGTGCCGATGTACGACACGGTCTCCCAATACGGTCAGGTCCTGACCAATGAGGTCGACGACTGGCATCCGCCGATCATGGTCCGCCTCTGGCAATTGCTGCATCCGTTTTGCGCGGGAAGTGCGCCCATGTTCGCAATCCAGGTGGGACTCTATGCACTTGGCATTGGTCTCATCGTCGGAGCCTTGGGACGAGCGGGTCGCACGAAGGCGGCTTTCGCAACCTTCATCCTCGGCGCCTCCCCGCTGCTGCTTGGGTGGCAGATGGTGGTATTGAAGGATGCGCAGATGCTCGGCGCTCTCCTCGCCGCGCTCGGACTCGCCGCCCACTACCGGCTCCAGAACGTCAAGATTCCCTTTGCGGCCGGAGCGGCGATGGCCCTCCTTATGGCTTATGCAACGCTCGTTCGGACCAATGCCATTTTCGTCGCTGCGCCGCTCGCTGCGTTTCTGCTGCCAAGGCCAAAAAGGGTCCCGGCCCGAAGCCTCCTTGCGATCGTGCTGATCCTCGTGGTTCTGGAGATCACTCCGACGATCAATCAACGCGTGCTCGGGGCCGAGTCCAGCGACATCGCCAAGAGCGAACCGATCTTCGACCTCGCTGCAATTGCCGTTGCGGCTCCCGCCGCCTCAAGTCCGTTCACGATCGCCGAGCGGGTCCGGATCGAGAGACTCCACTGTGTCAAAGCCTTCTTCTGGGATCCGCTTGGGGATCCCGGTGCCTGCGCGCCTGTGGCACAGCGGCTGATGACGCAGCCCGCCAGCGCTCTTTATCTAGAGTTGGCGCGCGCCGTTGCAGCCCATCCGATCGCCTATCTGGAGCATCGGCTCGAGCACTGGAATTCGACCGAGCGATGGCTGGTCGCGCCGGGGCTTCCGGACCAGACTCCGCCTATCAAAGCGGAGCCGAACGAACTCGGACTTGGAACGCCTTCCAGCGAGCTTGCCTCACGCTGGCAGGATGTCGCCGCGGTCGAGGCTGCGAGCCCGCTAGGCTGGCCGATTACCTGGACTGCGATCAGCCTTATCCTGCTTCCCGCGGCCTGGCGCCGGAGAGCGGAGTCGGCTGGCGGGCTTGCCCTTGCACTTCTCGCTTCGGGTCTGGTGCTTGAGGCGAGCTTTCTTGCGATCAGCATCGCGTCTGACCTTCGATACCATCTGTGGCCGATGGTGGCCGCGCCGCTAGCGCTCATTCTCCTTGGCGACAACCTGAAGCTGTCCCGCGCCGAGCGCCTCGCCGGGACAGCGCTCGTTATTCTTGTGATCGCCGGCGGCGTCATTTCCCGCGCTTCGCTTCCCCGGGCGCCCGACAGCTATCAAGGGATGATCCACGCGCCCACTGGATGAAGCGGTCCGCGGCCGCTACGGGACGGATTGAGCGAAGGGGCGAGGGGAACGAAGCTTGAGCGCGCATACCACCAGCACGCGGACGCTCGTCGTCGCGCTTGCTGCAAATCTTGGCATTGCCGCCTCGAAGTTCCTTGCAGCAGCAGTCACGGGTTCCTCGGCCATGCTGACCGAAGGCGTGCACAGCGTCGTCGATTCCACCAATCAGCTGCTGCTGATGTGGGGGCGGCGAGCCGCAAAGCGGCCTCCGGACGAACTCCATCCCTTCGGCTATGGCCGCGAGCTCTACTTCTGGAGCTTCGTGGTTGCAGTCCTGGTTTTCTCGCTTGGCGCCGGCGTATCGGTCTATGAAGGCATCCTTCACATTTTCAGGCCCGAGCCCGCAGTTTCTCCCGGGATCGCCTATGCGGTCCTTCTGGTCGCCTTCCTCCTCGAGGGCTGGTCGACAATCGAGGCCTATCGGGACTTCAGCAATTCAAAGGGCGAGCTTGGCTGGTTTCAGGCCGTCCGCCAGTCGAAGGATCCCCCGGCATTCATCGTCCTCCTTGAAAATGGCGCGGCGATGGCGGGTATCATCACCGCGGCAATCGGGCTTGCTGCCGCGCAGATCACCGGAGATCCGTTCTTCGATGGCGCCGCATCGATCATCATCGGCGTCATCCTAGGATTCACTGCGATCCTCCTCGCTTACGAGTCCAAGGGCCTGTTGATCGGGGAAGCCGCAAACCCCGTCCTCGTTGAGAATCTCAGGCAGCTTGCCGCAGGCCAGTCCGGAGTTGTCGGCGTTGGACATGTGCT
>DATMHD010000280.1:0-2685 GCA_035555075.1 Sphingomicrobium sp.
ATCGCTGAATCTGTGCGGAATGCGGAGGTTCGCGCGGGCATTCTTTGGGAGAGACGAGCGTGAATAGAGGGTTGGCCGTCGGAAACGACCCATGGATGCCTGCGCGCTACGCCTCTGAGGAGCCGGTCAACCCGCAGCGTAGCTACTCCGCCACGAACTTTTTGGATCTGGCGACAGGGCTACGAGCCATTCACCACTGGCGGATGCTCATTGCAGCTACGGTTGCGGTCGGTTTAGCCGGAGCCATAGTGGTGACGCTTTTAACTCCTCCGATCTACCGCGCGCGAGCCACGCTCGAAGCCAATCCCCCTGCTTTCGAAGTGACGGACAGCAAGGATGGAGATCAGCAGCAAGCTTCTCAGGCCAATAGCCCTGATTTTGTAGCCACCCAGGTTGGCCTGCTCCAGAGCCGAGCCGTGGCCGAACGTGCCGCGCAGCAGTTAAATCTTGCCAATAACCCTCAGGTGGTTCCTGCGAATGTTAGCGCATCAAACCGACTCAGGGAAGCCACGTCGGTCATAGCCAGGAGCCTCAAAGTGACACCGCCGGAGAGCGGCGATCTTATAGCGTACACAGTAGATGCAAGAACGCCTGAGCTCGCAGCATCGATCGCCAATGCCATCGCTGATGGGTTCATTACTTCGGCAATTCAACGGCGATATGAGTCTTCAGCTTACGCCCGCAGTTTCCTCGAGCGACAGATCAATAAAACGCGTGCCGATCTCGAGCAGTCCGAGCGTGGGCTCGTTCAATACGCGCAGGCGCAAGGTATTGTTAGCACGTCCAGTGCGAATTCGTCGAATGGCCAAGGCGGCAGCGGCGATACGGACTCGCTACAAGGTGCATCACTGGTCCAACTAAACCAGGCGCTCGCACAAGCAATTTCCCAACGGATCGCGGCCGAAGGGGCGTACCGACAATCGCTGAACACGGGCCCGACCAGTGAGGTGACACAGAGTACGCTAGCTTTGCAGCAGCAGCTCGGCCAACTGCAACCGGAATATCAGCAAAAGCGCACGTTCATGAAGCCTGATCACCCCGAGATGGTCAGCCTCCGATCCCAGATCGACGAGCTCCAGCGGCAAATGACAAAAGAGCAGGCCCAAGTTTCATCAGGACACACCAATACACTGCTCGCTCAATATCGGGCCGCGCTATCAACGGAGAACAATCTGAAGTCCCGCGTTGCACAGCTCAAGGGTGACGTGCTCAATCTGCGTGGGCGGAGCATCCAGTACACCATTCTCCAACGAGACGTTGACACCAATCGGGCGCTCTACGACGCGCTTCTCCAGCGCTATAAGCAAATCGGTGTCGCGGGCGGAATAGGCCTTGCGCCAGTGTCAATTGTCGATCGCGCAGATCCACCCGGCGGACGATTCAAACCGAATCTGCTTCTGAATATCCTTGGAGGGCTGGCACTTGGTTTCCTCAGCGGCGTCGCCGGTGCACTCGGGATCGAGTTCGTCAACGACACGATCAAGACCCGTGAGGACGTCCGCCACAAGCTTGCGGTGCCGTGCTTCGGCGCGGTTCCACTTACGCGGACGAAAGGGGCATTCATCGATGATCTTAAGGACCCCACCTCATCGGTGTCCGAGGCCTATTCCGCCATCGTCGCGGCGCTCCGGTTCAGCACTGAATCGGGCATGCCGAAGGTGCTGCTGTTGACCAGCACGCGCCCCAGCGAGGGGAAATCTTCGTCGGCGCTCGCACTGGCACAAAATTTCGCCAGGCGCGGCAGATCGGTCCTCCTGATCGATGGCGATTTGCGGAAGCCGGCGTTTAAGGCTGCGAACGACAAAAACGGACTGAGCAAACTCCTCACCACCGAAGACACGCTTGAGGACCACGTGGTCGAAACGCAGCATGCCAACCTGTGGCTTTTGCCGAGCGGTCCTATTCCTCCGAACCCAGCAGACCTGCTCTCTACTGGCCGCGCCCGCAAGATTATAGCCGAAGCTAGCGATCGATTCGACTTCGTCGTAATCGATGGGCCGCCGACGATTGGACTTGCGGACGCACCATTACTCGGGGCCGCCGCCGGGAACGTCGTTTTTATCGTTGAGAGCGGAAAAACTCGCACTCGAGCGGCCGTCGAGTCGATCAATCGGATTGAATCAACCGGCGCGCACATCTTAGGCGCCATTCTCACAAAATCTGCGGAGACTGCTGGCGGCTACGGCTACGGCTACGGCTACGGCTACGGCAAAGCTGTTACGTATAAGCAAGGCAGCGACAAAGAGCGGAATACAATTGCTCTCATCCCCGGCGGCGACAAAGGCGACCGAGAAGTCGCGGCTGAGGAGGCAGACGCCTGAGTCGCGCCACGGGGGCCGTGCCGTGATCATCCGGCGCGCGGTAATCGTCATCGCTGCGCTGCTGATCGGCGTTCAGGTCGTTCGCAACGCCGCCGTGATGGCATTGGCGACGCTACATCCGGATACCGCAGCGCAATTCTGGGCGCATCACCCCTCCGTCGAGATATCTCAAGGGCTCGCGCGGATCGGCCGCGCCGCGCGGGCGCGCCGAAGCGTCGATCAGCGGACGTTCGCGATGATCCAGGATGCGGCCGTCAAGGCGCCGCTGTCGTCCGAACCGTTCCTGGTTCGCGGCGTGCGCGCACAGGTTACCGGTGATTCGCAGGCTGCCAAGCGCGCTTTCCTTTCCGCGCAATCGCGGGAT
>DATMHD010000281.1:0-2371 GCA_035555075.1 Sphingomicrobium sp.
CATTCGCGACCGTCGAGGAAGGAGCGCCTCATTTCTGGGACAGCGCCTGGTTCCTTCCCCTGGTCCGGCAGGTGGGCGCGCTGGTTGCTGCAATGCTTGCCTTCCTTTTCATCGGCCGTCCGCTGATGAAGGCTCTGCGCCGCGACACCCCCAAGAATGAAGCCGCGGATGCCGCGCATGAAGTTACTGAACGCTCGCCCCAGGGCCTTCCAACCGTGACGTTGGACATGATCGAGACTGCACCAAGCTACGAGGCGAGGGCGGATCTCGTCCGGAACTTCGTCCGCCAGGACCGCGAGAAGGCCGCCATGGTCGTTCGTCAACTCGTGGAGACGAAGCGTTGAGCGTCGACACAGAGTCTGACGCCGATACGATCGAAGCGGCGCGCCCGGAGGTCGACGGAGCGACGGCTGCCGCCATCCTCCTGATGCTGCTCGGCGACGAGGATGCCGGCGAGATCGTCAAGGTCCTCGATCCAACGACAGTGCGCCGTCTCGGGGAGGGCATGTTCAAGGTCGCAAATGCGGACGAGGCGACGGTCGAAGCTGCATTGGATCTGTTCGTTGCGCGCTGCCGGGCGACCTCCGCTTTGTCGGTGGGTGTGGACCCACATGTCCGCTCCGTCCTGACGCGCGCGCTCGGCAACGTCCGCGCCGACAACATCCTGACACAAATTGCTCCAAGAGGGAGCGCTGCCGCGCTCGACATGCTGAGATGGATGGAAGTCGATTCCATCGCCGACATCCTGAAGCGCGAGCACGCGCAGGTTGGCGCGCTGATCCTCGCGGTCCTCACTCCCGAAACTGCCGCGAAGGCGATCGCGAGCTTCGATGAAGGAACCCAGGCCGATCTCCTGGCGCGCGCAGCTCGCCTTACGAAAGTGCGGCGAGAAGCGATCGAAGACCTTGAGCATCTCCTCGCTGACTATGCGTCAAGAGGCGCGGGAGCACCGCCACTCAAAATCGGAGGTGCGTCCGACGCTGCGCAGATCGTCAATCGCATGCGGAAGTCGGACGGACAGCGATTGATCAATTCGATCAAGCAGACCGATGAGGCCCTGGCAGCAGCGATAGAGCGCGAGATGCTGGTGTTCGAGGACCTGGCGAACCTTGATTCGAAGAACCTTGGAGCGGTCCTTCGCGCAGTCGACGGCCCGGTCCTCAGTCTCGCGCTTCGCGGCGCGGAGCCGCAGCTCCTCGAGCAGATGCTCGGCTGCATGTCGAGCCGTGCTGCGGACACGATCCGGGACGAACTTGCCGAGAGTCCGCCAGCAAAGCGCGCGGAGGTCGAACAGGCGCAGCGGACGATCCTTGCGTCGGCGCGCAAGCTTGCGGACGCGGGCGAGATCCAGCTCGGCGGCGAGGACGATTATGTCTGAGCTCTTGTCTGTCCGCATTGCCGACGCGCGGCCGGCAGGGGGTTTCCGGCCAATGTGGCTTGGCCCTTGCACCGAAGTTGTCGCTCCCGAGCCACTTCCCGAGCCGGTCGAGGATCCATTCGGCGAAGGGTATAGGCAGGGACTGGCCGAGGCCGAGCTGGCCCATTCCGAAGAGCGCGAGCGCATGACCGCGCTCCTTGCCGCATGCGAGGCCCTACAGCCCGAACCGAGCGAGGAACTTGCACTTCTCATTGCCCAAACGGTTGACGGCCTGGTTCGCCGGACGGTGGGAGAGGTGGAGATCGACGCTGCGTTGCTGCTCGAGCGGTCGCGCCGTGCAGCGGCTCTGGTTGCCGTGGCGGACGGTGCCCGGACACTTCGGCTTCATCCCGAAGATCTCGCCTTGCTTGATCCGGCCGCGCTTCCGGTCGCTGCGATTGGCGACCCAGGCATGTCCCGCGGTTAGCTCCGCATCGAGGATTCTGCTGGCTGGGTCGAAGACGGCGTCTCGATCCATCTGGAAGCGCTCCGCGAGCAGCTCGGCCTTGATGGAGCAAGCGCGTGAGCGGCAGGATGCTCCAGTCCGCCAAGGCGGCGACAGGCGCGCTCGACCTCGCCGGGATCGGTGCGCGCCGCGTCGGCCGCCTTGTCGCCCACGAAGGCGCAATGCTGGAGGCCGAAGGCTTCCCGCACCCGCTTGGCACGGCTGTTCGAATCCCCGGGTCCGCCGGAACCGAGCTTCGCGGCGAAGTCGTCGGATTCCATGGGAATCGCAGCCTCATCTTACCATTCGATTGCGATGCCCCTGTCGCTGCGGGAAGCCGGGTCGAGCCCGATGGCCATGGCGGCCTCGCGCAATGCGGCAATGCGCTCCTCGGCCGCGTGATCGATGCTCATGGCCAGCCGCTCGATGGCCGTGGTCCAATCTCCAGCCGCCTCGCCTGGCCGCTCGCCGGGCAACGGGTCAATCCGCTCCGGCGAACGCGCATCACG
>DATMHD010000282.1:0-2358 GCA_035555075.1 Sphingomicrobium sp.
AGATGCGCCAGTACCAGTCTGCAGAACTCCCGAAATGGGCCTGGAGCGCCGGCAGGCTCCATTCGCGCAGGTCCGCGCCGGTAAGGATTCCCAGCCGTTCCATCTTTCGGGCGGTGACCGGGCCGACGCCATGGAAGCGCGCGACAGGAAGCGAAGCCACGAATTCGGGGCCCTTCTCGGGGGTAATCACGCACAGGCCATCGGGCTTGCGGTGGTCAGACGCGAGCTTTGCGATGAACTTGCAGTAGCTAACCCCCGCAGACGCGGTGAGCTCGCATTCCTCGCGGATGCGGCGCCGGATGTCCTGTGCAATCGCCCGGGCGCTTCCGAGCCCGTGCCGGTCTTCCGTCACGTCGAGATAGGCCTCGTCGAGGCTCAACGGTTCCACGAGGTCGGTATAATCGAAAAAGATCGCGCGGATCTGCTGGCTGACTGCGCGATAGACGTCGAACCGCGGCTTGACGAAGACGAGGTCGGGGCAGCGGCGCTTCGCAGTCACCGATGGCATTGCGGAGCGGACGCCGAAGGGACGGGCCTCGTAGCTTGCGGCAGTAACGACTCCGCGATGTCGGCCGCCGACCGCCACCGGTTTTCCGCGAAGCTCGGGATTATCGCGCTGTTCGACGGACGCGTAGAAGGCATCCATGTCGACATGGATGATCTTGCGTGGAGGCGGGACGTCGCTTTGCATCGCAGCGCCTATCTGATTAAGGGCCGCGGCCATGAACATCCACGAATATCAGGCCAAAGAGCTGCTTGCGAAATATGGCGTCCCCGTGCCCCCGGGCTACGCCGCAATGAGCGTCGATGAGGCGATGGACGCCGCAAAGAGGCTTCCCGGGCCGCTCTGGGTCGTGAAGGCACAGATTCATGCGGGCGGACGAGGAAAGGGCCGCTTCAAGGAACTCGGCGACTCGGCCAAGGGTGGCGTCCGCCTTGCTCACTCGATCGATGAAGTACGCGAGCACGCCGCCGAGATGCTAGGGAAAACGCTGGTCACCATCCAGACCGGGCCCGCCGGCAAGCAGGTGCAGCGGCTCTACATCACCGACGGGGTCGACATCAGTAAGGAATTCTACCTTGCGCTCCTCGTTGACCGCGAGACTGGTCGCATCGCGATCGTAGCCTCGACCGAGGGCGGCATGGAGATCGAGAAGGTCGCCCATGACACGCCCGAGAAGATCACGACGATCACCATTGATCCGGCGACCGGCCTAATGCCGCACCACGGACGCGAGGTCGCTGCTGCGCTGGGCCTTGGCGGCGATCTTGCAAAGCAGGCCGGGAAGGTCCTTGCGAGCCTCTACAAGGCGTTCCTGGGCACCGATGCCTCGCAGATCGAGATCAATCCGCTTGCCGTCAGCGAAAAGGGCGAGCTTCTCGTGCTCGACGCCAAGGTCGGCTTCGACAACAATGCCGAGTTCCGGCACCCCGATCTTGAACAGCTCCGGGACCTCACCGAGGAGGAGCCGATGGAGATCGAGGCTTCGAAGTATGATCTTTCGTACATCAAGCTCGACGGGTCGATCGGCTGCATGGTCAATGGCGCCGGCCTTGCGATGGCAACGATGGACATCATCAAGCTCGAAGGTGGTGAGCCCGCGAACTTCCTCGATGTCGGCGGTGGTGCCTCGAAGGAGAAGGTCACAGCGGCATTCAAGATCATCTTGAGCGATCCGGCCGTGAAGGGCATCCTCGTCAACATCTTCGGCGGTATCATGCGCTGCGACATCATCGCGGAAGGGATCGTGGCTGCGGCCCGCGAGGTCGATCTCCACGTGCCGCTGGTGGTTCGCCTCGAAGGCACGAACGTGCAGCAGGGCAAGGACATTCTCGCCTCGTCCGGTCTTCCGATCATCGCCGCCAATGACCTTGGCGATGCGGCAAAGAAGATCGTCGCGGAAGTGAAGGAGCCGGTCGCCGCGTGAGCGACGGGGTTCGTCAGCCGATCTTCGGCGCCCGCGCGCCTGGCCACGACAAACAAGAGGAATTCAATCGATGAAGCTGCTCGTCGCCGTGAAGAGGGTGATCGACTTCAATGTGAAACCGCGGGTCAAGATGGATGGCTCGGGCGTCGATCTTGCCAACGTCAAGATGAGCATGAACCCCTTCGACGAGATCGCCGTCGAGGAGGCGATCCGGCTCAAGGAGAAGGGGCACGCCACCGAGATCGTGGTGGTTTCGATTGGTCCCGCAAAGGCGCAGGAAACGTTGCGGACCGCGCTTGCGATGGGCGCCGACCGCGCGATCCTGGTCCAGACCGAAGAAGATGTGGAGCCGCTCGCGGTCGCCAAGATCCTGGCCAAGATCGCTGCCGAGGAGGAGCCCAGGCTGATCATCCTTGGCAAGCAGGCGATC
>DATMHD010000283.1:0-2983 GCA_035555075.1 Sphingomicrobium sp.
GGAGTTCCCCCGGGGCCGCTTTTTTTTGCGTCTTCGCCGGCCAATATTCTGCGGCTCAAGCCAATGGGGAAAATTGCTTAGTAGGATAAAATGGCGGCCCGTTACGGAACTCAAAAGTTAACAGTCCGTTAAGCGGCGGCACTTCGCGTTAATCAATCGGAGGTCGTCATGCGTAGATTACTTCTCATGGCACTGGGGGCGACGGCGCTGGCCACGACCTCAGCTGCAACTGCAACATCCTTTGTCGGTAGCACCGGCGGCTGCTTCGGAACGGGTTGCACACCCACTTCGACTGCAAGCCTCATTACCGGCACGTCGAACCTGACCTTCACCAGCGGCACATTCAATGTGACCGATTCGGGCGGCATCGCCCCGATCGGTTCGGGCATTCCGCCGACGGACACGCTCGGGTTCTTCTCGCTCACCGGCGGCACTGGAACGACGGCAATCAGCTCCCCGTTCACTCTGCTTGTGAACTTCACTTCGCCCGGGTCGGTCGCTGGTAACGGGACGTACTTTGCCGCGGTCAGCGGATCGGTGACGGACGGCACTGCAGGCGGCGTCGATATCGATTTCGACAATACGCCTCACCTGTTCACGTCGGCCGCTGGACCATTCACCCTCGCAGTGCGCGACCTCAGCGTCACCAACGGTGGCCTGAACACGCCGATCACCGGCACCATCCGCGCGGTTCCCGAACCCGCGACATGGGCGATGATGCTTCTCGGCTTCGCTGGCATCGGTTTTGCCATGCGGCGCCGCCGCCAGCCGGTTCTCGCGCAGCTCGCGTAAAACCAGCTAGGTCGAAAGTCTGGGCGGATCCGCATGCGCGGAGCCGCCCTTTCTTTTTGCCCCGAGCGGATGGCGAAAATTGGAGCTATGCCTCGCGACATTATGGCCATCCTGGATTTTCATGCACACATCTACTTCGATCAGGCGCAGCTTCCTCTCGCCCGGCACCTTGCCGATCATGCTTGCACGATCTTCAATGCCAAGGTCGGTCGTTTCCATGAGCGTCCGGTAGGACCGCACCCGCGCGGGAGTTGCCAGCTCACACTTACCGCGGAGCAGTTCGGTGAGTTCGCCGTATGGGCTCCCGTAAATCGAGGCGACCTCACCATATTTGCCCACGCAAATACCGGCGATGATCTTGCTGATCACACCCGCCACGTCGTCTGGTTTGGCCCAAGCGAGCCGCTGGAGCTCTCCATCTTCAGCTGATCACGAGCGCGCCCTGGCTACGGACAAGCGCGGCTCGCCGCATTTCATGAACGCCAAGGCCCGGATGGGCGTTTCCCGCGTCGAAACGCGCGGGGGACTTGCCGTTCTCCCGCGCGCAGGAGGTTCACTCATGACCAAAACCCTTCTCATCCTCGCCGCGGGCGCGACCGCCGCGCTCGCCGCAACGCCGGCGGCCGCGCGCCACCACCGGCATCACCATCGTTATTACAGGTATTCGTACAGCTATTCGCCGTACCGCTATGCGAGCTATGGATACCGGACCTACAGACACCCGCGTTACGCCTATCGTTCGTATAGCTACGCATACCCCGCCTACGGCTACGCTTATCCTTCCTATGGCTACGCTTATCCCTCCTACAGCTACGCATATCCCTCCTACGGGTACGCTTATGATCCCTACGCCTATTCGCCCTACGGCTACCGGATCCGGCTGCGCTGACGCTCGTCGCTGACGAGGAACTCCGAAGGGCCGGCTGCATCGCGCCGGCCCTTTTTGATTCATGGGAACCCCAAGGCGGATCCGGCATCCAATTGCACGGGTACGATCTTCACGTGCCCTGAACCGCGAGGGGAAAGCCATGAAACAGACAATGACGATGCTCGCCAGCACTGCGATACTAGCGCTTGCTGCGCCTGCTGCAGCTGCTGATGCTCCGACCGATCCGCAGATCGCGCATATCGCCTACACCGCGGGCACCATCGACATCGCCGCTGGCAAGCAGGCACTCGCCAAATCGCACAATAAGGCGGTGCGTGATTTCGCGCAGGAGATGGTGCGCGACCACAAGGCCGTGAATGACAAGGCTCTCGCGCTCGTGAAGAAGCTGCATGTGACCCCCGCTGACAATCCGACGAGCCAGGCACTGACCAAGGGCGCTTCCGTCGAAGCCGCCAAGCTCGCAAAGATGTCGGGCGCGGCCTTCGATCGGGAGTATATCAATAACGAGGTTGCCTATCACAAGACAGTCAACGGAGCGCTCCAGAACACGCTCATTCCCTCGGCCAGGAACGGCGAGCTGAAGTCCCTTCTGGAAACGGGTCTTACCTTGTTCCGCGAACATCAGTCCCATGCGGAGCAGATTGCGAAGGCGTTGAAATGAGGCTCGATCCGCCACGCCTGGTCCTCTACGCCTTGGGTGGCGGAGCCCTCTTGCTGGCCGCCGGACCCGCATTCGCAGCGCCCCACACCTACACGGTCGTGATCGACAAAATGAAGTTCGGACCCGTGCCCACCGGGCTCCGCCAGGGTGATGTCATCGTCTGGGCCAATCATGACTTCTTGCGTCACAGCGCCACGTCGAGCAGCCATGCTTTCGACGTGGACCTGCCCGCTGGCGCGGTGAAGAAAATGATACTGACGAAAAGCGGCACGTTCCCGTTTGTCTGCCGCTATCATCCCGGCATGCGCGGCACGCTCGTGGTCAAGTGAGAGAGTAAGTGAGGGTTCTCGTTCATCCATAGCCCGATTACGCGGCCTTGGGAGACACCGAGCTCGCGCGCCGCTGCGCGTCGCGCAACCGGGACGCCATCAGTTTTGTCATCGCGGCCAACAATCAACGCCTGTTCCGCACCGCCTGGAGCATCCTGAAGAACAGGTCAGACGCCGAGGAGGCCGTCCAGTCGGGCTATCTTCAGGCATTTGCAGCGATCAGCTCTTTCGAGGGCCGCTCTACTCTCTCGACCTGGCTCACCCGGATCGTGATCAACGAGGCACTCGGCCGCCGCCGCGCCGCCGAGCGGC
>DATMHD010000284.1:0-4452 GCA_035555075.1 Sphingomicrobium sp.
CGAACGTCGCGGAAATTCTTCGTCACGACCAGGCCGACGGGCCTTATAGTGCTTGCGACCGGCTACAGCCTGGAGATCGTCGCGCGAAGGACCGCCGGACGGCCGGTGATTATCGAGCCGGATCGTATGCGAACCCCTGGCGGATTCCGATCGGTCGGCGAGGCTCGCGAGGGGATGAGTTACTTTACGCGCTCGACTTGCTCGAACTCGAGCTCGACGGGCGTTGCACGGCCGAAAATGCTCACGGAAACCTTGACGCGGCCACGGTCGAAATCGAGCTCTTCCACGACCCCGTTGAAGCTCGCGAATGGTCCATCGAGGACCTTAACTGCATCGCCGATCTCATAGTCGACGTTGACCTTCGCCTTGGGCGCGTGCGCCGCGGCTTCGTCCTTCGTGTTGAGCATGCGCGCGGCCTGCGCGTCCGGGATCGGCTGCGGCTTGCCGCCGGGCCCCAGGAAGCCGGTCACCTTCGGCGTATTCTTGACGAGGTGATAGACCTGGTCGTTCATCTCGAGCTTGGCGAGCACATAGCCAGGCATGAACTTGCGCTCGGACTCGACGCGCTTGCCACGCTTGATCTCGGTGACGGTTTCGGTTGGCACCTCGATCTGCTCGACGAAGTTCTCAAGACCCATTCGGCTCGCTTCGCTCATGATCGCGTCGCGGACCTTGTTCTCGAAACCGGAATAAGCGTGGATGATGTACCAGCGGGACATGTTTGCTCTTACCTTTTAGATCCCGATCCTCCCCAGCGAGGGAAGCAGGAGGGATGTAAACTAGCCGAGGAAGCTCAGCAGATATTTGACTAGCGTCGAGAAGACGGCATCGGTCGCAGCGAAAAAGAAGGCGAGCAGGAGGGTCATGATAATGACCATGATGGCGGTCGCGACCGTTTCCTTGCGGGTCGGCCAGTGGACTCTGCCGGTCTCGACACGGACCTGACGGATGAATTCACCGGGGGAGACTTTGGCCACGTTTGCTCTCTGCTCGCTTGCGGATAGAAAAGCGCCCCGCGGACCTCTCGGGCCGGCGGGGCTGCGGCTCACTTAGCGGCGGCGTGACGGTTCTTCAAGGTTGCGAAGTTGCTCGCATCGGCGAATCGCGTCGCGACAGGGATTTCTCTTGTGGCCGGCAATCGCCGTTTGCCCGCGCGTAGGCGGCGAATGGCAGGAGTGGAGGGACTCGAACCCCCGGCCCTCGGTTTTGGAGACCGATGCTCTACCAGCTGAGCTACACTCCTAGGCCGGGAGGGCAGGTAGCTAGCAGGAACGCGGCGCGCAAGGCTAAGTGAACGATGGGCAGACCGATCCATGAGCCGCCCGTCCCGGTGAAGACGCGCTGGGTCGCAGGACGATAATCCTTCGGCTTGGCGAAGAAGATGTTGGGGACGAAGGTCTGCGGGTTGCGGTCATAAAGCGGGAACCAGCTCGACTGCACCTGAACCATTAGCCGGTGGCCGGGCTGCACGACATAATCGACCTGCGGCAGCGCAAATTCATACGTGACGGGCTGATTGGGAGGCAAAGGTGCGGGATGGGCGGGGTCCGTCCGGTAGCGTCCGCGGATCACGTCCATGGCGATAGCGAGCTCGTACCCGCCAAGCTCGGGCTTTTGCGGATTTTGGTCGGGGTAAACGTCGATGAGTTTCACGACCCAGTCGCTGTCGGTGCCAGTCGTCGATGCGACGAGGTGAACCCGGGGTGTGCCGGCCAGGCGCACCGGCTTGCTGATCGGAGCACTTGAGTAGGTGAGGACATCCGGCCTTGCCTCGGCGAAGCGCTGGTCGTCGACCAGCCACTGCCGCCAGGTCGAATTTGGACCATAGGGCGGGAGGTTGGGACGAGCGCGGTAGGTTACGGGACGCGCCGGGTCGGAGACATAGGAATCGAAACCACGTTCCCCCGGCGCCGCAAAACTGACCTCGTTTCCTGAAGCCAAATAGAGCGGTGTTAAGTTTGCCGAGCAGCCAGCAGCGCAGGCAAGGGGCCAATCGCCGAGCCGCTTCCACTGGTTCGTTCCCGCTTCAAATGCAGTCACTCGTGCCAGGTTTGACGAAGGTCCAGCCTTCAGATGCTCGTCGAGAAACGGGACGAGAAGGTTCTGGCGAAACCATTTGGCGGTATCCGATCCCCATTCGAAGGGACCCAGCGAATATGCGTTGCTGTTCGCCTGTCCATGATGCCACGGGCCGAGAACGAGGTGCGCGTTGCCGTTATCGGTTCGCTTGACCGCGTCAAATATCGCCGGAGCGCCGTAGATATCTTCCTGGTCCCACTCGCTGTCGACGAGAAGGGTGGGAACGGTAAGGGGTTTCTGTGCAAGGATCCGGTCCACCGCCTGGTCTTGCCAATATTCGTCATAGGCGGGGTGCTGCGTCAGGCGAAGCCAGAAGGGCAACTGCTCCATTCCCATGGACCGGCCATATTCGCCGGCCGACCCGTAGCGGAGGAACGTCGCGTAATCGTCATACGCGCTCGAGAACCACTCCTCCTCGGACTTCTTGTTCGCAGTCTGGCCGTAGACGTACCCGATCATCTCCTGGCGGAACGCGCCGTTGTGGAACCAGTCGTCCCACTTCCAGACGTCGACCATCGGATTGATCGGCACAGCGGCCTTCAGTGCGGGATGCGGATTGACGAGACTCATGAGGGTGGTGAAACCGTCGTAGCTCGTTCCGATTGTGCCCACGCGCCCGTTGGATTCAGGCACGTTCTTCACCAGCCAGTCGATCGTGTCCCAGGCGTCCGTCGAATGGTCGACGCTGGTCGGGTTGAGCGGCCCCCGGAGCGGCCGGTTCATCACGTAATCGCCTTCGGACTTGTACTTGCCGCGAACGTCCTCGACGGCGACGATATAGCCTGCCCGGACGAGGTCCGCGCCGAGCGGCGAGAGGATGTTCTCCGGCATCGGCCCAAAGCTGCCGCGCGCAGTCGCCTTGTCCGCGGAATAAGGCGTCCGATCGAGCATGATCGGATATCTTGTCGACTGGCCGCCGGAGCGGGGAATCACGAGCACGGCATAGAGTTTCACGCCATCGCGCATGGGAATGCGGACTTCGCGTCGGACGTACTGGAACTCTGTGCGTGACGGCGTAAAGCGCTGCGGGATATCGCCGCCGCGCGGGACGGGCGCGACCGGCTGGAAGTGGAGCGGAATGTCACCGCCGGGCTGGACAGCCGGCTGAACATGGATTTCCGCGACGAGCGCTGTTGGAATAGCAAGCGCCGCTGCAATTAGCGCGAATGTCCTGAAACGCATCCGACTCCCTCTTGGACGGCTATTGGCATGCCGCGCATCCGGGGAGCAACCCGCCCGCTAACTCCAGTTGAAACTGAGCGGCGCCTCGCGGAAGGCGAAGCGGTCGAGGTGGCGCTCGACTACACCCTTGAGGCCTTCCAGCTGCTCGAACGAGGAGGCGTCGATGCGCACATCGAGCATTCCCGGTTTGGAATTCAGGGTCAAGGTTGCGGGCGCGGGATAATCGGCGCCACGCGCATCCTTGGGGAAGGTGACGGTTCCAGTATCGGAAGTGAACTCGACGGCGAGATTGTGCGACCAATGCTTGCACAATTGCTGGAGGTAGCGGCTGCCGTTCGTTGTCGGAACGAACGCAATCGACGAGATGTTGGCGAGGGACGTGTCGGACATGGCGCAAAGATATATCTTCAGCTCTTCGTCGCAAGGCCTTTTGCGAATGCCTTGCAATAAGGACCGACCCGGGTAGGCAGGTAAAATGAACGACATATCCACTTTCGATCGTGCGACGCGCATTGTGGCGGCAGACGACGGCACGGCCTACGACAGCGTTGCGATTTCGCTCCATTGGGCGACAGCGCTGCTTGTCATCGTCCAGTTCGGGTCAGCGATCAGCTGGGATTATTTTTCGAGAGATACCCGCGAGGTGATGCAGAGCGTGCACGTGTCCCTCGGAGTCCTTCTCACAGTCATTATCGTCGCCCGGATTGTCTGGCGGCTGATCCCTGGCCATCAGGTTTCCTCACTTGAGATCGGCTGGATCCGAACGCTTTCCAAATGCGTGCATTACCTTTTTTACCTGTTGCTGGTGGCTCAGGCGGTCACCGGATTCCTGTGGCGCTGGGCACAGGGCCATCCGGTGGCCTTCTTCGGCCTCCCGATTCCAGGACCCTATGGCGCACTTGATCGTGCTACCCGCCACACGCTGAAGGACATTCATGAGAAAGTCGGCTGGGGCATCGTGATCCTTGCCGCGGGTCATGCCGCCGCAGCCCTCTATCACCATTATGGACTCCATGACCGGGTACTCGGCCGGATGTTCCCGCCTGCTCGGAGGTCGGAAGGCGCCTAGAAGTCCGGATCGTCGATAAACTTGGTCCCGGCGCTACCAAGAAGCGCCCAGCGGACCTGCGCCTTGACGCGACCGATCCGGGGAATGGCAATCGTCAACCGCTCACCGATGCGGAAGGCATC
>DATMHD010000285.1:0-2350 GCA_035555075.1 Sphingomicrobium sp.
ACGCAAAACTCGGCATAGCCTCCGCCGGCAACAAGCGCGCAGACCATCTGGCCCAGCAAGGTCTCGGCCCCCGGGCCAACGTCCACGACCTGGCCGGAAACCTCGAGCCCAAGAATGTCAGGAGCGCCTGGCGGCGGCGGATAAAGTCCGCGACGCTGAAGGATATCAGGACGGTTGACCCCCGCGGCGACCACTTCGATCAGAACTTCGCCCGGACCCGGCCGAGGCACAGGCCGCTCGACCAAGGCCAGTTCTTCGGCCCCATCCGGCTGAGGCGCGACGACCGCCATCATGCTATGCGGGATACTCGACACGGCTGCGGGCTTATTGACACGTGGGGGTTGCGGGTCAACGATAAGTTAATGGACCTCGACGACCTGTTCCCCAGCAAGCCCGGCGATCCGCTGGTCGAACTTGCCCGGCAGGACCTCGATCCAATGTCGATCGAGGAGCTGCAGGCCCGAGTCGAGGCGCTCAAGGCCGAGATCGAGCGCGTCGAGAATCACATGGCACGCGCGCAGACTCATCGTTCCGCGGCCGAGGAACTGTTCAAAAAGCCGTGATCGCCAGGCATCGTTAATGCCGCGACAACCATTCCCCACGATAATCTGTTGAAAAGCCGGACGTCGGCTCTTGATTGCCGCGCTCCCGCGTATGACATTCGATGAAAGGCCCGTGGGCTTCTCCTGCGGGCGTGGGAGTATCCAGCTAAATGCCTAGTTTTGCTCGCGAACTCGAACAGACCCTCCACAACGCGTTGGGGGAAGCCAGCCGGCGCCGGCACGAGTATGCGACCCTTGAACATCTGCTCATCGCCCTCATCGACGACGAGCATGCCTCGAAGGTGATGACCGCCTGCGGCGTCAGCCGCGACGAGCTTCGCGCTTCGGTGAAGCAATATCTCGACAACGAACTCGGAGCGCTGGTCGCCGACAGCGCAACCGATCCGACTCCGACCAGCGGGTTCCAGCGTGTTGTCCAGCGCGCGATCCTGCATGTCCAATCGTCCGGCCGCGATGAAGTGACCGGCGCGAACGTACTCGTCGCGCTCTTCTCGGAGCGCGAAAGCTACGCGGTCTATTTCCTGCAGCAGCAGGACATGAGCCGGCTCGATGCCGTGACCTACATCAGCCACGGTGTCGGCAAGGGCGAAGGAACGCCCGAAAACCGCCCGGCCGAGAACCAGGAGGAAAAGGCGAGCGAGAAGGAGGGCGGAAAGAAAGAGTCCGCGCTCAAGCAGTTCACCATCGACCTCAACGAAAAAGCGCGGACCGGAAAGGTCGACCCGCTGATCGGGCGCATGCCGGAAGTCGAGCGCACGGTGCAGATCCTCTGCCGCCGCTCGAAGAATAACCCGCTCTACGTCGGTGAGCCCGGCGTTGGTAAGACCGCGATTGCTGAGGGCCTCGCCCGCAAGATCATCGAAGGCGACGTTCCCGACGTCCTCAAGCCCGCGACGATCTACTCGCTCGACATGGGCGCTTTGCTGGCCGGCACTCGCTATCGCGGGGACTTCGAGGAGCGTCTGAAGTCGGTCGTCGGAGAGCTCGAGAAGCTCCCCAACGCGATCCTCTTCATCGACGAGATTCACACGGTGATCGGCGCCGGCGCAACGTCGGGCGGCGCAATGGACGCGTCCAACCTCTTGAAGCCCGCGCTATCCTCGGGTGCGATCCGCTGCATCGGATCGACCACCTACAAGGAGTTCCGCAACCACTTCGAGAAGGACCGCGCGCTGCTTCGCCGGTTCCAGAAGATCGACGTGAACGAGCCGACGATCGAGGACACGATCAAGATCATCGCCGGCCTGCGCTCGTCGTTCGAAGGCCACCACAACGTCCGCTACACGCCGGACGCGATCAAGTCGGCGGTCGAGCTTTCGGCGCGGTACATCCACGACCGCAAGCTGCCTGACAAGGCGATCGACGTGATCGACGAGGTCGGCGCGATGCAGATGCTGGTGCTGCCCTCACGCCGCAAGAAGGTCATCACGCCCAAGGAAATCGAAGCCGTGGTCGCGACCATGGCGCGCATCCCGCCCAAGTCGGTCTCGGCCGACGACAAGCAGGTGCTCGAGCATCTCGAGGCGGACCTGAAGCGCGTCGTCTTCGGGCAGGATCTCGCGATCGAGAAGCTCGCTTCGGCGATCAAGCTCAGCCGCGCGGGCCTTCGCGATCCCGACAAGCCGATCGGCAACTATCTGTTCTCGGGTCCGACCGGCGTCGGCAAGACCGAGGTCGCGCGTCAGCTCGCCTCGATCATGGGCATCCCGCTGCAGCGGTTCGACATGTCCGAATATATGGAGCGCCATTCGGTCAGCCGGCTGATCGGCGCGCCTCCGGGCTATGTC
>DATMHD010000286.1:0-7362 GCA_035555075.1 Sphingomicrobium sp.
GACCATCGGACTCACGAGATCGTCCCGTTTCACGAGGAGGTAGAAGAGAATGGCAAGGACGTGGAAGGCGACGAGGAAGAGGATGACGTTGAAAAGGAAGGCATGCCATTCCCTCGCCCGTTCGGCCGTCTCGTAGGAGACAAATCTTGCAAGCGCGCCGGCCTCGATACCGTCGACATCCTGTGCGAAGAGTCCCAGGGCCGCCTCGAGGACCATCGCTCCAAGGATCGCGAGGACACTGAGGGCCCCCAGGGGATTGTGCCCGACATTGGTCGGGGAGGAACCACGCAGATATGCGGCAATCGCACGCGGACCTTTGACGAAGCTGAGGAAACGGGCCGTCGGGCTTCCGAAGATGCCCCACAGGATCCGGAACAGGAGAAGCCCGAGCGTGATGTACCCGAGCTTCTCGTGGAGCTGCGTCTCGCCTGAACGCCAGCTCCACCACAATAAAGGAAGGAGCACCACCAGGCTCCAGTGAACCAGCCTCAGCGGCAGGTCCCAGAGCCTGATGCGATATGCCTTTTTTGGGGTCTGCCTGACCAAGCTCTGTATCTATTTTCGGGAAGGATGAGCGGATGCCGATGAAGGCGTTGGAAGCCTTCGGGAACACAGTTTGTCTTGGCCTCCCTTCCTTGGCAAGGCGGCATGATTGTCTGGGGTGCCCCAAGCGCCCAGAATGAGTTCAACCAGTTCCGGGAGTTCTAAGCTCGTGACCCAAGCCTTTATCTGCGACGCGGTACGCACGCCGATCGGCCGCTATGCCGGCGCTCTCTCGTCGGTCCGCGCTGATGACCTTGCGGCGATTCCGATCCGGGCGCTGATCGAGCGCAATCCCGACGTCGACTGGGCCGAGCTCGACGACGTGATTCTCGGCTGCGCGAACCAGGCTGGCGAGGACAACCGCAATCTTGCCCGAATGGCGGGCCTCCTTGCTGGCCTCCCGGACAGTTCGGGCGGAGTGACGCTCAATCGCCTGTGCGGATCCGGCCTCGATGCGGTTGCAATGGCCGCAAGGGCCATTCGAGGCGGGGAGTCTGAGATGATCATCGCAGGCGGCTCGGAAAGCATGAGCAGAGCACCGTTCGTGATGGCGAAGTCGACGAGCGCATTCGACCGCAATGCCGAGATGTATGACACGACCATCGGCTGGCGCTTCGTCAATCCAAAGATGAAATCGGCCTACGGCGACGACACAATGCCGAGCACCGGCGAGAATGTCGCCGAGGAGTTCAGGATCAGCCGCGAGGACCAGGATGCGTTCGCGCTGAGGAGCCAGGAGAAGACGGCAGCAGCGCAGGCAAGCGGTCGTCTTTCGGTCGAGATCGTTCCGGTAGAGATCCCGCAGCGAAAGGGAGATCCACTGATCGTCGGAAAAGACGAGCATCCGCGCGCGACATCAATCGAGGCCCTGTCAAAGCTCAAGCCCATCGTCCGCGCCGGCGGGACGGTGACGGCGGGGAATGCCTCGGGCGTGAATGACGGTGCTGCAGCACTCATCATCGCGTCCGAAGAGGCGGCGGCGCGCCATGGCCTGAGGCCGCGAGCGCGGGTCCTCGGCGCGGCCGTTGCGGGCGTTCCGCCGCGCATCATGGGCATCGGCCCTGCGCCCGCATCGGAGAAACTGATGAAGCGCCTCGGTCTCAAGATCACTGGCTTCGACGTCATTGAATTGAATGAAGCCTTCTCGGCGCAGGCGCTCGCGGTTCTTCGCAAGCTCGGGCTTCCCGACGATGCGCCCAACGTGAATCCCAACGGCGGCGCGATCGCGCTTGGCCATCCGCTTGGAATGTCCGGCGCAAGGCTGGCGCTGACGGCGGCCGAAGAACTTCAACGGACCGGCGGCAAGCTGGCGCTTGCAACCATGTGCATCGGCGTGGGCCAGGGAATCGCACTGGCACTCGAGCGGATCTAGCTCGCACCCGCCGGTCCAGCGAGAATTCATGGATCGGATCGGATTCTAATCCGTATCAGCATTGAGCATTGGATCGGGCTTCCGCTCGCTCCCGCCGACTCCGGTTGCTGGAACCGGCGCTCCGATGTTCAAGAGGGGACGGGTCGGAGCCTCCGCGCTTCGCCGCGACGAGAACGCGCACGCAAATGTGCGCTGCTGCCGGGGAAGGAGCATATGATGAGTGAACCGAGATCCCCAATCGTTGTTGTCACTGGAGGGACCGCCGGAATTGGCCGGGCAGCCGCACGTGAGTTCGCCCGCAATGGCTATGACGTCGCCATCCTCGCCCGCGGCACGGACGGCCTCGACGCCACCCGAGACGAGGTCCAAAGGCTAGGTCAGCGCGCGCTTGCAATTCCGACGGACGTTGCGGAGTGGAAATCGGTGGAGGCGGCAGCCGATGCGGTCGAGCGCGACCTCGGTCCGATAGACATATGGGTCAATAACGCATTCGCCGGCATTTTCGCCCGCTTCATGGACGTCACGCCTGAGGAATATGAGCGGGTCACCAGCGTCACTTATCTTGGCCAGGTGAATGGCACTCGCGCGGCGCTGAGGCACATGCTCCCAAGAAACCGCGGAAAGATCGTCCTCGTCGGCTCGGCGCTCGCTTATCGCGGTATCCCGCTGCAGTCCGCTTATTGCGGCGCCAAGCACGCGATCCAGGGCTTCATCGATTCAGTTCGGACCGAGCTTCTCCACGATGCGACAGACGTCTCGATCACGATGGTCCAGATGCCGGGCGTCAACACGCCCCAGTTCGACTGGATCCGTGCAAAGCTTCCCGGCCAGCCTCGGCCGGTGGGCAAGGTCTACCAGCCCGAAGTCGCGGCCCGTGCGATCTTTGCGGCTGCGCACTCGAAGCGAAAGGAAATGCTGGTCGGGCTTCCAACCGTCGAGACAGTCTGGGGCAACAAGGTCGCCTCGAGCATGCTCGACGATTATCTTGCGGCGACAGGCTTCAAGAGCCAGCAGCGGCCTCAGCCTGTTCGGGCCGATCGCAAGGACAATCTGTTCGAGCCGGTTGCGGGGGATCACGGAGCTCACGGAAGCTTCGACGAGGAGGCGGTCGAGAGCAGCGCCGAACTCTGGATCAGCGAACATAAGAAGGGTTTGGGGCTCGCCGCGCTGGGCGGAGCGGCGATCGCCGGGGCCGGTTTCATGCTTGCGACACGAGGTCGCAATGCCGATGCCAAACGGGGGCGCGCCAAAGCAAACCAGCGGAGCTGAGCCTTGCTTGCACTTCGCCAGGCCGAGCCGTCCCGTCGTCCGCTCGTCGCGGTTGCCGCCGCGACGCTGGCGTCAGCAGCAGCGGTCGGCTGGCTCCTCCAGCGAGCCTGGAAGCAGAAAGCCGACACCAACCACCGCGCGGCCCAGGCACTCGGCGCGGGAGCGGCAATCCTGTGCATCAGTGTCGCACTCGACAGCGCGCTCGAGCATTATCGGGGCGGGTTCAAGGATCGGGCCATGTTCATCGGTCCGACAATGGCGCTCATCGGCCTTGGCGCAGCGACCTTCCTGACCTTGAGGCCGGAGGGTTCCAGCAAGCGCGTGCCACGGATCGCGCTCGTTGCCGTGGGTGCCACCGGCCTCGCCGGACTTGGATTTCATGCCTACAACATCCTCAAGCGTCCAGGTGAACTCGACGCCCTCAATCTTTTCTACGCTGCGCCCGCGGGAGCACCTGCAGCCCTGACCCTCGCCGGCCTTTATGGTCTGATCGCGGGCGAGATGCTGAAGAGGAACGGCGAGGTGCGCTCGAGGCTGCCGGCAAAGATCGCAGGCCTCATCGCCTTCTCCCTCATGGGGACCGTCGCGGAGGCCGGGCTTCTCCACTTCCGCGGAGCCTTCCAGAACCCGGCAATGTATGCGCCGGTGACGATCCCGCCGCTGGCTGCAATCAGCATCGGAGCGGCTGCCATCCTGCCCGAAGCGACGAAAGTTGCCGAGCCTCTTCTCAAGGCGACCGCAGTTCTAGGGATCGCCGGGCCGATCTTCCACGCCTACGGGGTCCACCGGAACATGGGCGGCTGGCATAATTGGAGCCAAATGATCCTGCAGGGGCCGCCGCTTCCGGCGCCTCCGGCCTTCCTCGGGATCGCGGTCGCGGGCCTTGGCATCCTCCCGGCCCTCGAGGAGAGTCCCGAATGACCAGGTTCGAGACTCCCTATCTGAGCTACGACGTCCTCGACAAATGGGACTCGCCTTCATGGAACGAGCAGACTCGCGAGGTCGTCCGTCAAAGGCTTCAGCAACTCCCTCCCCGACGGTTCCTCAGCAAGGAGCAATGGTCGCTTCTAGAGGCGATCGTCGGAAGACTCGTCCCGCAACCCGATCGCGACGAGCCCGTCCCGATCGTTCCCTGGATCGACGACATGCTCCACCACAATCATTCACCCGGCTATCGCTATGCCGACATGCCGCCAATGCGGGAGGCATGGCGCCAGGGCCTCGACGCAATCGCGGCCGAAACCTTCAGTCGGCACGGCAAGTCCTTCGAGGAGCTTCCCGGAGATGCGCAGGACGAGCTGTTGAGGCACATTCAGCACAGCGGTGTCGAAAGTCGTCACTGGGCCGGCCTTCCTCCCGGCGGATTCTTCCTCCACCATCTCCTGAAACAGACAGTCGGCATCTATTATTCGCACCCCGCCGCCTGGAGCGAGATCGGCTTTGGCGGGCCTGCGTCACCTCGGGGCTATGCGCGGCTCGGCCTTGACGAGCGTGATCCGTGGGAAGCCCGGGAGCGGAGGTCCGAACCTGATAATGCTTGATGTCGAGCAGCCAAGAGCCACCTTCGGCCGCGCACCGGACGTGTTCCGGGCCGGCAAATGGGTCGAGATGCAATGTTTCGACGATTCAGAAGAAGTAGACTTCGCCATTGTTGGCACCGGTGCCGGCGGCGGAACGCTTGCGTGCAAGCTCGCGGAAGCCGGCTTCTCGGTCGTCGCCTTTGACGCCGGGCCGTTCTGGCGGCCGCTCGAGGACTTCGTTTCCGACGAGAGCTGGCAGGGAGGCCTGTTCTGGACCGACGAGAGGATCACCGGCGGCGCCGATCCGGTCGAGCTCGGTTCCAACAACAGTGGCCGCGGCGTTGGCGGAAGCACGGTGCATTACACGATGATTGCCCTTCGCTGGCGGCCCGAATGGTTCAAGTGCCGTTCGATGCTCGGCTACGGGCGCAACTGGCCGATCACGTTCGACGAGCTCGAACCCTATTACGAGGAGGCGGAGGAAGCGCTGAAGATCTCGGGACCGCTTCGATACCCCTGGGGAAAACGACGCAAGCGCTATCCTTATCGCGCGCATCCCGTGAATGCGCCCGGTCTCGTGCTCGCGCGCGGGTGCGAGGCGATCGGGATCCAATGGTCGCCCATTCCGCTCGCAACATTATCGGCCCCACGCGGCATGGCGCATCCGTGCGTCTATCGCGGCTTTTGCGCCTACGGCTGCTCGACCAATGCCAAGCAAAGCGTGCTTGTGACCTTCATCCCGCGCGCATTGAGAGCGGGCGCCGAGGTACGTGACCTGGCAATGGTCGGCCGCATCGAGATGACGAAGGCCGGGCGGGCAAGCGGCCTCCATTATTGCCGGGCGGGTCAGTGGCGTTTCCAGAAAGCGCGCAATGTCGTGGTGGCCGGCTATGCGATCGAGACCCCGAGGCTCCTGCTCGCGTCCGAGTGTAGCCAATTCCCCCAAGGGCTTGCCAACGAGAACGGCCTCGTTGGAACCCACATCATGATCCACTCGGGCCCCGGCGTTTGGGGCGTGCTCGACGAGGAAATCCGCCAGTACAAGGCACCGCCGTGCATGGCTGTGACCGAGCACTGGAATTACGACGACAGCGACAAGAAGGATTTCCACGGCGGCTACGCCTTCATGAGCCAAGGCCCGCTTCCGGTCGGTTGGGCGCAGGCAAGCGCCATCAACCGCGGAATGTGGGGCATGGAGCTGAGGCGGGAGATGACCCGCTACAACCACGTTGCGGGGCTCCGGATCGTCGGCGAGACCGAGCCGCAACGCTCCAATTGCGTCGAGCTTGCCGACGAGAAGGACCAATTCGGTCTTGCGATCCCCCGAATGACGTTCAGCTATTCGGAGAACGATCGCCGCCTCATGAGACATTCGATCGGCTCGATGCGCGCGGTGCTCGAGGCGGGAGGCGCAACGGACCTCTGGGTCGATGACGACACATCACATCTGATGGGTGGCTGCCGGATAGGGGACGATCCCGACGACAGCGTCGTGAACAGCGACGGACGCAGCTGGTCCATCCCCAACCTATGGGTCTGCGACGGCTCTCTCTTCCCGACCAGCGGCGGGGTGAATCCGTCGCTCACCATCCAGGCGCTCGCCTGCCGAATGGGAGACCGCATCACCAAGATTGCCGCAAGGGGCGAATTGTGAGGAAGACCCCGCGGAGCATTGCGAGCATCGAGGACCTTCGGGCGCGAGCGCATGCACGCGTCCCGAGACCCTTCATGGATTATCTGGAGGCGGGCTCTTTTTCCCAGATCACGTTGCGGGAAAATCGGCGCGACCTGGATTCAATCCGCTTTCGCGAACGGGTGATGTTCAACGTCGCTGACCGGAAACTCGAAACGACCATGCTTGGAGAAAAGGTTGCAATGCCGGTCGCTATCGGCCCGACCGGCATGTGCGGCGCAATCTGGTCCAACGGCGAGATCCTCTCCTGCCGGGCAGCGCATCATTTCGGCGTTCCCTTTTCGCTCTCGACCAACGCCCTCCTCTCGATCGAGGACGTCCGCAGCTCGGTCGAGCGGCCATTCTGGTTCCAGCTCTATCTCGAAAAGGATCGGGGGTTTTCGAAGGACCTCCTCGAGCGCGCGCGAAACGCGGGCTGTCCCGTCCTCATTCTTACCATGGATCTTCATGTCGAGGGCACCCGCTATTGCGACGTGCACAATGGCCTTGGCATTCCGCCAAGACTGACGCCCGCGAACATCTGGAGCATCGTCTCGCATCCGCACTGGGCGTTCGCGATGCTGGGCTCGAGGCGCTGGAGCTTCGGCAACTATGCGCACAAGGTCAAATCGGGAAACGTCAAGGAAATGGCCGAGCTCGTCAAAAGCCAGCTCGACTCATCCTTTGACCTGAAGACACTCGAGTGGGTGCGCTCGCTCTGGCCGGGCAAGCTCATCGTGAAGGGCATCCTCGACCCCGACGACGCGAAGATGGCAGTCGATGCCGGCGCCGATGCCATCCTCGTTTCGAACCATGGCGGGCGGCAGCTCGACAGCGCTCCCTCGACCGCGTCAGTGCTCAAGAGCATCGTCGAGGCCGTCGGCGATAGGACCGAGGTCTTTGTCGACAGCGGCATCAGATCCGGTCTCGACGTCCTCAAATTTCTTGGCCTTGGAGCACGGGCCTGTTTCATCGGGCGGGCCTAT
>DATMHD010000287.1:0-8130 GCA_035555075.1 Sphingomicrobium sp.
CAATCTCGAAGCCAAGTGATTCGCTAGTCACAGACTTATCCACAGGCAGGAAACACAGGAACAGTTGCGGAACAGATGATTAAGCCGACCTCCAAAAGGCGCAGAAATCCGCCTTTACCCATATAATCCCATCATTTCCCACGAAAACCCATTGTATCCCGCACGCTGTTGGGTTACCAACAAGGACTGTAGCGCGGGGGGCTAACCCGTTGATTTAAAACTGGCGTGAGCGTGCGCGACGGCGCGTGCCCGCGACGGAGCTCTGCGCGCTGCGAATGGGGAGTGGTTTGGGCGTGGCGCTAGAGCATCTGTTTCAGGGCAGCGCACTGAACGCGGTCGACGGAAAGGGCCGCGTATCCATTCCCGCATTCCTGCGCGGCGTGATCGAGCGCCGCGGCGATGCCCGAACCATCGTCCTTGCAAAGCACGAGGCTTTCCCGTGCCTTAGTGCCTACGACCCCGCTTATGCCGCGCTGAAGCACGCCAAGCTCGAGCGCCTGCTGGAGAAGGAAGAGACGAACCCCGACGCGCAGCTCGAATATCAGCAGCGCAACCTCATGGCCTTCGCTGCCACCGAGGAGGTTCCCTACGACAGTTCCGGCCGCATTCTCATGCCCCCGATGATGCGCCGAAAGGGACAGATTGCAGATCTCGTGCTGTTCCTCGGCACCGGCGAGACCTTCCAGATCTGGAATCCTGATCTTCTCCTCAAGGACGAGCGTATTCCCGAGGATCTCAAGGATATTGCACGCTTCCGCCTCGAAGAACGAGGTGCGTCATGACCAGCACCGGCGCGAATACGGCCCCGCATGTGCCGGTGCTGGTCGATGACGTGATCAAGGCACTCGAGCTGCGTGGCGCCGAGACGGTTGTCGACGGAACATTCGGAGCGGGTGGCTATACGCGCGCCATGCTCTCTGCGGGGGCGGGACGGGCGATCGGCTTCGATCGCGACCCCGACGCGATCGAGACTGGGCGATCGCTCGTCCCGGACCCCCGTCTTCTCCTCATCGAGGACCGCTTCTCGCAGATGGACCGTGCACTTGCCGAGCGCGGCGTCGGCAAGGTCGACGCAATTGCCCTCGACGTCGGAGTGAGCTCGATGCAGCTCGACCGCGCCGAGCGCGGATTCTCATTCCAGGGGGATGGCCCGCTCGACATGCGGATGAGCAAGTCGGGACTGACGGCCGCAGAATTCCTCAATTCGGCCGAGGAGGCCGAGATCGCCCGGGTCCTGCGCGACTATTGGGAGGAGCCGCGCGCCCGGGCGATTGCCCGCGCCATTGTTGCTGCAAGACCGCTTGAGCGCACGGGCGAACTCGCCGCGATCGTTCGGCGCGCCGCGGGGTTCCGCCATGGTCAGAAGAGCGATCCTGCGACGAGGACCTTCCAGGCGGTCCGAATCCATCTCAACGCCGAACTCGAGGAGCTCGAGCAGGGGCTGGAAGCGGCCGAACGTGCGCTGAAGCCCGGCGGACGGCTCGCGGTCGTGACGTTCCACAGTCTCGAAGATCGCATCGTCAAGCGCTTCTTCCGCGAGCGCAGCGGGGGCACGCCTGCCGGCTCGCGCCACCGGCCGGAAGTCGCAAGCACTTGTGAGCCGACGTTCGAGCGGGTCGCAAAACCCGTGTCGCCCTCCGAGCGCGAGCTTGAGACCAATCCGCGCGCCCGCTCGGCGCGGCTCCGCTCCGCCATCCGTACTTCTGCCCCAGCCCACAAGGAACGTCTGCAATGAGTACCCGCAGCTTCCGCTCAGTGTTCATGGTCGCAAGCTGCGCCGGAGCAGCGCTCGGCTGCTACCTCGTTTCGCTACGCGTCGCGTCTGAACGGGCCTCGCTCGAGGATGTCGAGACAAGGATCGTGCTCGCCCAGCGCGACATGCGCATGTTGCAGACCGAGATCGGGACTCGCGGCCGCTTGTCGCAGCTCGAGCGCTGGAATGCCGGCGCCTTCGCCCTTTCCGCCCCGTCGGCGGACCAGTTCCTCAAGGGCAGCTTCGAGCTCGCCAGGCTTGAACAGCCGCAGCAGAAGGTGGACTTCCACGCGCCCGTGGTGCTGGCCTCGGCTCCCGCGCCGGCGAAGCAGCCGAGCGTCGGCCAGCCCGAGACCGACGATTCCGGCGCGGCGGCTCCAGCGCACGTGGGAATGACAGCCGGCGCTCTTCTTCATGAAGCCAGTTTGAAAACCGAGACGCGCGAGGTTCCGGCGCGGACGGTCGTCGCATTGCCCCGGGCGACCGCCAAACCCACGGGCAAGCCGGCAACGGCGGCTAAGCCGGCACCACCCAAGCCCGTGAAGAAGCCGGACCTCGCGGCCGCCCAGCCGATCAGGGAGCACCTTGCAAAGGCGCGGACTGTGACCCAGTCCGCGGCTTCGAAGGCCAGCGCCAGGAACGACAGGGACGAGACCGGCAAAGTCGCGGCCAAGACCCGGGAGGCGGGATCGTCCAAGCTCGCCGTCAAGAAATCCGTGGATAAGCCTGCGGTCGTTACGGCAAGGGCCATGACAAAGGCGGTGCGCCTTGCGAAGGTCGACCCGCTCGCGCCTCTTCCGGCGAAGCACTCCGGTCACTCCAAGGATTTCGCCGCCGAACGATGAACGCACCGTCGCCCGCTCTCGTCGCGCCACGGCCCGAGCGGCTCCGACTCGTCGGCCAGCGGCGCCAGCTGCTCGCAGTCATGCACCAGAGGCTGATGTTCGGCATGCTCGTCTATGCCGGCATCGTCGCTCTCATTGCGCTGCGCATCCTCTACCTTGCGGCATTCGGAGATCATGCCGGCCGAAAGGAAGGGCTGACTGCGCTCGTTCCGGATCGCGGGGACATCGTCGACCGCAATGGGGATCCCCTGGCCCGCACGATCGATGCATGGACCATCGCGGTTCACCCCGCGAAGGTGATTGGTGACAAGCTCGCCCTTGCCCGGCGCCTCGCGCAGTTGATGCCCGAACAATCAGCGGAGCAATATTTTGCACTTCTGAAATCGGGCAAGCCCTTCTTCTATCTGCGTCGGCGGGCCTCGCCATCGCTGGTCGAAGCCGTCAACGCCATCGGCGAGCCCGGGCTCGCCATCGAGCGGGAGCCGGATCGGCTCTATCCGCAGACCACGCTTGCCGCGCATGTTCTTGGGTATACCGACATAGACGGTCATGGCGTCGCGGGCATGGAACGGGCGATGGACAAATATCTGTCCGAACCAGCGACCCGCGGTCAGCCTCTCGTCCTTTCGATCGACAGCCGGGTTCAACAGGCGCTCGAGCACGAGCTCCTCGGCGCGATGACCCATTTCTCCGCCATTGGTGCTGCGGGCGTCGTCATGGACGTCCACACCGGGGAAGTGCTGGCGATGACATCATTGCCGCAGCTCAATCCCAACGATGCCGGCAACGGTTCGATGGACGCACGCTTCAATCGCGCCACCTTGGGCGTTTACGAGCTCGGGTCGACGTTCAAGCCCTTCACCGTCGCAATGGCCATGGACCTCGGCATCGTGAAGTCGTTCGGGCAGATGTACAACTGTCCTGACGAACTGCACGTCTACGGCCACACGGTGCACGATACCGAGCCCTATGGTCGGTCCTGTTCGGTCGCCGAAATCATGAAGAACAGCTCCAATATTGGAACCGCACAGATTGCCGACCAGATCGGTGCCGATCGCCAAAAGGCGTTCCTCAAGCGGATGGGCTTCCTCGATCCGGTGCGCGTCGAACTGAAAGAGCGCGGCCGGACACTCACTCCTGGTTCCCGCTGGGGGCCGTTCGAGACGATGACGGTGGGCTTTGGCCACGGAATCGCAGTCACGCCGCTGCACCTTGCCACTGGCTATGCGACACTCTTCAACGGCGGTCTCTATCACCCCGCTACACTGCTCAAGATCGGTCCCGGCCACCCCGTTCCACAAGGCGTGCGCGTGTTCACCGAGGATACCAGCTACAAGATGCGTGCATTGCTGCGCCTGGTGGTCACTAACGGGACCGGCAGGAAAGCGGACGCGCCCGGCTACCGCGTTGGAGGCAAGACCGGCACTGCCGAGAAGCTCGCCAACGGCCGTTATACATCGGCGGCAGTGGTCACGAGCTTTGCGGGTGTGTTCCCGATGGATGACCCGCGCTATGTGATGGTGATGATGCTCGACGATCCAAAGCCAACCAAGGAAACCTTCGGCTTCCACACTGCTGCCTGGAACATCGGCCCTGCGTTCGGGGTGGCCGTTGCTCGGATCGCACCCTTGCTGGGGGTCGAGCCTGACAAGAGCCGGGAGCCCGACATGAGCGAGGTCCTTCCCTTCGTTCACGACACGAAGGAGTAAGAGTTCCGGTGCGGCTGCGCGATCTTGCGGACGTGAATTCGGATTCTGAAGTGACGGGCTTTGCGATCGATCATCGCAAGGTCGCTCCCGGAAGCGTCTTCGGAGCCTTCCAGGGCGCGATGTTCAACGGTGAGGACTTCATCGGCGAGGCGGTCGACCGGGGAGCCGTCGCAGTGGTCGCCCGGCAGGAAGCCCATGCCGAGCGGGTGCCGCTTCTTAAGGACACTGAACCGCGACGTCTGTTCGCCGAACTCGCGGCCAAATTCTATGCGCCTTTCCCGGAGACGGTGGGCGCGGTGACCGGCACCAACGGCAAGACTTCGACGGTCGAAATGGCGAGGCAGATCTGGCGCATGTCAGGCCATCGCTCAGCCTCCATCGGCACGCTTGGCGTGACGACATCCGATGACCAGGTCAGCACGGGGCTGACTACACCCGACATCGTGACCTTTCTCAACAACATGGCAGGCCTCAAGCGCATGGGGATCAGCCATGTCGCTTACGAGGCGTCGAGCCACGGACTCGACCAGCACCGGTGCGAAGGAGTGCCGCTCGCAGCCGCGGCCTTTACAAATTTCAGCCGTGACCACCTCGATTATCACGGCACGATGGACAGCTACTTCGAAGCAAAAATGCGCCTGTTCGAGGAACTGTTGCCCCCAGGAAAGCCGGCCGTGATCTGGACCGACGACCCAAGGAGCGGTGAAGTCGCGGAGCGGTCACGGCGGCGGGGCCATGAAATCCTGTCCGTCGGCCGAAACGGCGAGGCCATCAGGCTCGTCGAGCAGGCTCCGACTGCGCTCGGGCAGACGCTCCTCCTCAAACATGCAGGCAAGTCGCACCGTCTCGCCCTGCCTCTTATTGGGGCATACCAGGCTTCGAACGTGCTCACCGCGGCCGGGCTCGTCCTCGCGACGGGTGGGAAGTGGGAGGCAACCTTCGCTGCAATGCAGCGCGTCGCCCCCGTGCGGGGCCGCCTGGAGCGCGCGGTAATCAGCCGCTCGGGTGTTCCAGTCTATGTCGATTACGCGCACACCCCCGACGCGCTCGAAGCTGCCATCGCCGCACTTCGTCCGCACATCGAGGGCCGGCTCATCACCCTGTTCGGCGCTGGCGGCGACCGCGACCAGGGGAAACGTCCCCAGATGGGGGCGGTCGCCACCCGGCTCTCCGACGTCGTGATCGTCACGGACGACAATCCACGCAGCGAAGATCCCGCCCGGATCAGGGCAGAAGTTATGGCAGGAGCAGCGGGCGCGATCGAAGTCGCGGGCCGCCGTGAAGCCATTGCGGAGGCGATCAGGATCGCGCGGGAAGGGGACATCGTGCTGGTCGCGGGCAAGGGTCATGAAACCGGGCAGATCATCGGCGACAAGGTCTTGCCCTTCGACGATGCGCTGGTCGCAAGGGAGTGCGCTGCATGAGCGTGCTCTGGACGTCCGACGAGATCGCTGTTGCAACCGGAGGACGCGCGACCGAGGTCTTCGAGGTCACCGGAGTGACCTTCGACAGCCGCGAAGTGCAGCCGGGGGACCTGTTCGTGGCGATGCCCGGGACCGTCCACGATGGTCACAGGTTCGTCGATGGGGCCTTTGCAGCCGGAGCGGCTGGCGCGATCGTGTCCCAGCGCGTGAACGGTCCGCACATCCTCGTTGAGGACACGTTTGCAGCGCTTCAGGCGCTGGGCCGTGCTTCACGGGAGCGCAGCCGCGCGACCATCTTCGGAGTGACGGGTTCAGTCGGGAAGACAAGCACCAAGGAAGCGCTTTACGCCGCCCTCGACCGGAACCGGCCGGGGAAGGTCCATCGTTCGGTGAAGAGCTATAACAATCACACGGGCGTTCCGCTCAGCCTGGCGCGCATGCCGCGCGATGCCCGCTTTGCGGTTCTTGAAATGGGCATGAACAATGCCGGCGAGATCCGCGCCCTCGCGGCCCAGGTCCGTCCGCATGTCGCGCTCATCACCGCGATCGCTCCTGCCCACATCGAGAACCTCGGCTCGGAAGAGGCCATCGCCGATGCGAAGGCCGAGATCTTTGAAGCTCTTGAGCCGCAGGGAATTGCGATCATCCCCAATCACACGCCGCATCGGGACCGTTTGGTTAAGGCTGCTCGTCGGCGCGTCGATCGCATCATCACCTTCGGCAGCGGCGATGCGGATGTTCATGCCGTCCACGCAGTGGCGGCCGAAAGCGGAGGGAGCCTCATCAGCGCGGCGCTTCTCGAGCGCGAACTGACCTTCACCATCTCGCAACGGGGCGAACATTGGGTCTCGAACTCCCTCGCCGTGCTTGCGGCCGTGGAGGCGGTGGGTGCCGATGTTGGCCTTGCGGGTCTGGCACTCGCCGATCTTGGCGGGCTCAAGGGGCGCGGCGAGCGCTACCGGATCGAGATCGACGGCGGTGAAGTGCTGCTGATCGATGAAAGTTACAATGCCAATCCCGCCTCAATGGCAGCGACCCTCAAGAGTCTCGGTGCCGAGCGGGACGTTGGCCGGCGCATTGCGGTACTAGGACCGATGCGCGAGCTTGGCGAGCACAGCCGTGCGTTGCACGCCGGGCTTGCTCCTCTCGTAGTGGACGCTCACGTTGATCGTCTCATCCTCATCGGTGACGACATGCAACCTCTCGACGAGGCTCTTGGCGGCAGCATCGCTGTCGAGCGTGCCGCAAGCGTCGACCAGGCGACGGACGTCCTGATGCATCTCCTTCGTCCAGGAGACGCCGTCCTCGTCAAGGCCTCGAACTCTGTCGGACTGGCAAAGCTGGTGGAGCGTGTCGCAGGAGGGCTCGCATGCTCTACCTGATCGCCGAGCAGCTCGGTTTTCCAGGCATCCTCAATCTCATCCGGTACATCACGTTCCGGGCCGGAGCTGCAAGCGCGACGGCCTTGCTGATCGGATTGCTGCTCGGACCCAAGTTCATCAGCTGGCTGAGGACCAAGCAAGGCAAAGGGCAGCCCATCCGAACCGATGGGCCGCAGACCCATCTTGCCAAGCGCGGCACCCCTACGATGGGCGGACTTCTCATCCTGACGTCCGTAGCCATTTCCGTCCTGCTGTGGATGGACTTCCGCAACCCTTATGTCTGGGCGTGCCTGTTGGTGACTGCAGGGTTCGGCCTGATCGGCTGGCTCGACGACTATGACAAGGTACGAAAGGCGCACCACGCAGGCCTGTCGGGCAAGACTCGGCTCACCCTTGAATTCATCATCGCGGGCATTGCCACCTGGCTCATGGTGCGCACGGGCGGCACCGGACTGCACCTGCCATTCGTCAAGGAAACGGTGGTGGATCTTGGCTGGTTCTACATCGTCTTCGGCGCCTTCGTGATCGTTGCCTTCGGCAATGCGGTGAACCTCACCGATGGCCTCGATGGACTTGCGACGATGCCAGTCATCATCGCCAGCCTCGCTTTCGTCCTGTTCGCCTATCTGGTCGGCAATGCGAGGTTCGCGGCCTACCTTGGCATCCCGCATGTCCCGGGTGCCGGCGATCTTACGGTGCTGCTGCTTGCGATCATCGGCGCGGGGCTGGCATTCCTGTGGTTCAATGCCCCTCCGGCAGCGGTCTTCATGGGCGACACGGGAAGCCTTGCGCTTGGCGGCGCGCTCGGTGCCGTTGCAGTTGCGACCCATCACGAGTTCGCGCTGGGCATCGTCGGCGGGATCTTCGTCGTCGAGGCCCTTTCGGTGATCATCCAGGTCGCCGTCTACAAACGCACCGGCAAACGTGTCTTCCTGATGGCGCCTATCCATCATCATTTCGAACACCTCGGATGGTCCGAGCCCACGGTGGTGATCCGTTTCTGGATTATCAGCTTCG
>DATMHD010000288.1:0-2967 GCA_035555075.1 Sphingomicrobium sp.
TGATCTTCTTCTTCGTGGTGGGCCTTGGCGTGGTGATCGGTGCGGAGCTTAATGCGGCGCTGGCAGAAAGCGGCGCCACCGCGCTAAAGGGCGAAGTGTATACCGGGCCGTACACCGATCAGCTGGAAGTTGAGGAGCCGCAGCCCGGTGAAGACGTGGAACCGGTGCTGCAGAGAGAGGGGCCGCAACTTTGACTGGACTGATGCAGGGCAAGCGCGGACTGATAATGGGGCTTGCCAATGACCGATCACTCGCGTGGGGCATCGCGCGGGCACTCAGCGCGCATGGCGCCGAGCTTGCATTTTCCTACCAGGGCGAGGCCCTCGAGAAACGCGTGAGACCGCTTGCAGCGGAGCTCGGATCGGACCTGCTGGTCGACTGCGATGTTTCGGACATGAAGGCGCTCGATCAGACGTTCGAGGGCCTCAAGGAGCGTTGGGACAAGCTCGATTTCGTCGTCCACGCCATCGGCTTCTCGGACAAGAACGAGCTCCGCGGAAAGTTCGTCGATACCTCGATGGACAATTTCCTGATGACCATGAACATCTCGGTCTACAGCTTCGTCGCCGTCGCGCAGCGCGCCCGGAAGCTGATGGCCGAGGGGAGCTCGCTCCTGACGCTTACCTATTACGGCGCCGAAAAGGTCATCCCGCACTACAATGTCATGGGTGTTGCGAAGTCGGCCCTCGAGACGTCGGTCAAATATCTTGCCGCAGATCTTGGCCCGGAGGGGATCCGCGTCAATGCCATCTCGGCGGGCCCAATCAAGACGCTTGCAGCGAGCGGCATCGGCGACTTCCGCTACATCATGAAGTGGAATGAATATAATGCCCCCCTTCGACGCAATGTCACGATCGAGGACGTCGGCGCCGCCGGCCTCTACCTGCTGAGCGATCTTGCAGCGGGCGTCACGGGCGAGATCCATCACGTGGATGCGGGCTACAACGTTGTCGGCATGAAGGCGGAGGATGCGCCCGATATCTCCACCGTCTGATCGGAAAAGCCGATGGCGGAATTGAAGATCGCGCGCCATGTCCGTATCGGCGGACGTGTCCAGGGCGTGTTCTTCCGTGCCTGGTCAAAAGAGCAGGCGGAGCGACTTGGAGTCAGCGGCTGGATCCGAAACTGCCCCGACGGATCGGTCGAAGCCCATGTCGAAGGCTCAGAGCAGTCGATCGACCGGCTCGTCGGTCTCCTGAGAGGCGGTCCCCCCGGAGCCCGGGTAGACGATCTCCAGGTGAGGGAAGCGGAGCTTCTTAATCCCACCCGCTTCGAAGTCCGGCGCTAGCCGGCGAAGGGGTCGCGCACCAGGATCGTATCCTCCCGTTCGGGCGACGTGCTGACGAGCGCGACGGGACAGCGAATCAGCTCTTCGATCCTCCGCACATATTTGATCGCCTGCGCCGGAAGATCGGCCCAGGTCCGGGCGCCGCGGGTGGATGAGGACCAGCCCTCCACCTCCTCGTAGATTGGCTCGACCCGCGCCTGGTCGGCGGCATGGGGCGGGAGATAGTCGAGCTCGAGGTCGCCGATCCGGTAGCCCGTGCAGATCTTCACGGTCGCAAAGCCGTCGAGCACGTCGAGCTTGGTGAGCGCGGCCCCCGTCACTCCGCTGACGGCGGCAGCCTGCCGGACAAGCACGGCATCGAACCAGCCGCAGCGGCGCCGCCGTCCAGTAACGGTCCCGAACTCGTGTCCACGCTCCCCAAGCTTCTGGCCGATCTCATTGTCCTGCTCGGTCGGGAAAGGGCCCGAGCCAACGCGGGTCGTATAGGCCTTCACGATCCCCAGCACGAAACCCGCTGCCGAGGGTCCCATACCGCTCCCCGGACCTGTGGTTCCCGCGACCGTGTTGGACGAGGTGACGAAGGGGTAGGTGCCGTGATCGACGTCGAGGAGGACGCCCTGTGCTCCCTCGAAGAGGATTCTGCGGCCCCGAAGCCGCGCGTCATCGAGGTCACGCCAGACCGGTTTTGCAAACGGAAGGACGAAGTCGGCGATCTCGGAAAGATCGTTCTTCAGCCGCTCGCGGTCGACGGGCGGCTCGCCAAAGCCCGCGCGAAGCGCGTCATGATGCGCGCAGAGGCGATCAAGAAGGGGTCCGAGTTCGCCAAGATGCGCAAGATCGCAGACCCGGATGGCGCGGCGTCCGACCTTGTCCTCGTAGGCAGGTCCGATGCCCCGGCGCGTGGTCCCGATCTTGCCTGCTCCCGAGGCATCCTCGCGCAAGGCATCGAGATCGCGGTGGATGGGAAGGATGAGTGGGCAGGTCTCCGCGATCATCAGGATATCGGGAGTGACCTCGACGCCCAGCTCGCGCATTCGCTGGACTTCGTCGCGGAGCGCCCATGGGTCGAGGACGACGCCGTTTCCAATTACGGAGGGTGTGCCGCGAACGATCCCGGAGGGAAGAAGCGAGAGTTTGTAGGTCTGATTCCCGACGACGAGCGTATGACCCGCGTTATGGCCACCCTGGAAACGCACGACCATGTCGGCACGGCTCGCGAGCCAGTCGACGATCTTGCCCTTGCCTTCGTCGCCCCACTGGGCGCCGATGACTGTGACATTTCCCACGTTTTTGCGCTTTCCTGCTGTGCAGCCCGGGTGCTCCTAGGGGCGATGGACCGCTGCGTCCAGCCGCGCGAATCGTTCGGACGGCGGAACGGAAGCTGATCTTGGGCGTATTGCCGTTCCGTCCGGACACCGCAGCGGACGAAGACATGACAACAGGGGAATTGCCCATGAAGACCACCACTATTCTCGCTATCGCGCTCGGCATTGGCGCCCTCGGCGCGTGCAACAAGAGCCCGACCGAGCAAGCCGCCGAAAATGTCGAATCGACCTACGGCAATGCCGCGGAGAACGTGGAGGCCACGACGTCGAATGCGGCCGAGGCGATCGAATCGAACGCCGGTAACGCCTCCTCGGAGGTGAAGGCGGCCGGAGCGAACGAGGCCTCCGCGATCA
>DATMHD010000289.1:0-2531 GCA_035555075.1 Sphingomicrobium sp.
GTCGCGAAGCAGCCGAGCGCGTCGCGAAGCGTCCGTGGATCGTGCCCGCTGCGATATTCCTGGCTTTCGGCCTTCTCTGACATCGCCGCCGCTATACAGGCAGCGGCTGCTTCCTCAATCGGCTGCTCGCCTGCCGCCTGCTGGCAAGGCGCAGCAGTGCCAACCCAAGGAACAGCGCCCAGCCATAATGGCTGAAACCATGGGTCAGGCGGTGGAACAGGCTCGCCTGTGGAGCCGGGTTGGAATTGACGTCGACCAGCTTGATTTCGCCCCTCGCCGCCTGGCCCGCCATGTCGATCGACCGCCCCATCCTGCCGTAGATGCCGATCACGGCCGGATCACCGGCGAGCAGCTTCGCCAGGGGGTAGGACCTTGGCGCAATGTCGCGGTCGGCATCATAGACCTGCCACTGGCCGTCGATCTTCACCGCCGCGATCATGTGGTGGCGCAGCGTCACCACCCCGGCATCGAAGCCGAGCTTGCGGGCAATTGCCTGGAACACGATCACCTGCTGGCTGCATGCGGCCTCCGGAAAATCGAGGATATTCTCGGGAAGCACGGGCGATCGCAGGTTGATCCACGCGAAGCCCGAAAGATAGGCGATCCAGTCATGGCCCGGATCGAAGAAGGAATAGCTGTGGTAGAAGCGCTCCCGGACGAACTGGTCGGCCGCATTCGCGAGTGCTTCGGGACGGTTGGACCCGGCATGTGCGCGGACATAGTTCGCGGCGCCGTCGATGGTCGTGATTGACCCCAGCGCCGGATTGAACGTCTCGCGCGTCGCAGGAGTCTTCTCGGCCGGCCTCGGCAGTTGCGCCCAGATGGTGCCCGCGCAGAAGAACGCGGCGAGGAAAACAAGCAGAATATCGACAGCTCGGCTGCCTCGACCGGATATGACCAATTTGGACTCGCGCAAAAGAGTGACGCGGTCCCGCTCTTCGGCGAAGCAGGCCTAACCTTCGATAACATAAATCAAGCTTGCGCCGCCAGCACGAATTAAAGCTTGAGCAGGGCTGCCTGCGTCAGTCCGAGAACCTGGGCGATCGTCTCTTCAAGCGAAGCCGAAACCAGGTAGCGCGGCTGGAAGGCGTCGTGCTTGTACCGCGTGTTGACCGCCCGCTTGACGGAGAACGGCAGCCGATCGACCGCGTCGCTCTCCAGGCTGAAATGGGCTTCGCCGAAGCTAGAGGCCAGGCCCGCGCCGAGGATCTTCAGCTCCCCCGCTTCCATCGCCAGGCCGAATTCGACGCTGTGCCAGTAAAGGCGCGCCGCCCGATGCCCTTCGCCGGCAGCGATCGCCGCACTGCCGAGGCGCCCGACATGCTCCGCCATCTCTGCAAAGTCATGGTGCGCCAGCATCGGGATATGGCCGAACATGTCGTGGAAACAGTCGGGCGCCTCGAGATAGTCGAGTTGGTCACGGGTGCGGATGAAGTTGCCGACCGGGAACACGCGTTTGCTCAGCATCGCAAAGAAGATTTCGTCGGGAACCAGGCCGGGAACCGCGACCGTCCGCCAGCCCGTGCGCGGAGTGAGGATCGCGTTCAGCCCCTCGACGTCGGGGACGCCCGGGTGGGACAGCTTCAACAGGTCGATGCCGTCGAAGAAAGCCGAGACGGCCCGGCTTCCGAGAAGCTCGACCTGCCTTGCGAACAGCAGGTCCCAGACGGCATGGTCGTCCTCGGTGAACGCCTCCCAGTTCTGCGGGACGACGTAGCTCTCCCAATCCTCCCTGAGCTTGCTCGGGGAGGGGGACCGCCCATTGGGCGGTGGAGGGGCCTTTTTGATCTTCTCCTGCAACATTCGGGTCTTCCTTGAATGGGCAACAAAAAACCCGCCCAGCTTGGCGCTGGCGGGTCGAGGTCGGTCGTCTGAACTTTAGGCGCGCGTCAGCCGATCCCAACCTCGTCGGGATAATAATAGCTGAGCCAAGCGAACGAACGGGTCATTACCGGGGCCTTATTCCAGTTCATTGCTGAACGATCAATGGCCGGGATGGCTCCTCATCACGTGAGTTTGTTCGACACGTTGTTGAACATGGTGTCGATCCTGTTCCCGAGATTCTGGTAGGCCGCCAGGGCGGCAATTGCGATCAGCGTCGCGACCAAAGCATATTCGATCGCGTTCGCGCCTTGCTCGCAGCGCAACAGTCGCTTGAACCCATGCATACGCCCCTCCTTACCCAGCGGCGTTCACACCCCACGTTGGAGTACAAGGTCGGCCTCAGCCGCCTGCCAAAGCCTTTCGGGGCATGGTTAAGGCCGCCGCAGTGCGACGAACGGAGCGCCGCCCTTAAGCACCTGAAAGTGCCAGTTTTTCACCTCGGCAGGATTCGCTTGTTCACCTATAGTTCGCGGCCTCGGTCACTTGGATCCAGGGAAGGGGACCAAATGTTCGACCCGGCTATCAGCGGTACATTGCGCAACCTCGCCATCGGGCTCGTCCTGACGGCGGCAGTCGTCGGCGCAGGCTTCGCGCTCGCTTTTGCTTAAGCCCTGACTGGTCGCCGACGGGCGATCGGACACTTCGTG
>DATMHD010000290.1:0-2330 GCA_035555075.1 Sphingomicrobium sp.
GTGCTGGTGTTGCGGCTGCTATAGCCACCGACCCGTAAAAGGGCAAAAGGCGCCCCGGAGCATTCCGGAGCGCCTTTCACATTGGCCTGCAGGCCTCCAGGATCACCAGCCGCGGAAACGATCCCAACGACGTTCGCGTGCCCATTGCACCTGCTGCTCGAGGCGCTGGAGCCGGTACTGGATGTCGCCCGCTTCCCGAGGATCAAGACCGCCCCGGGCACGACGGTGCAGCCGCTCCCCGATACGGCCGGCTTCGTCACGGAGCCTGTTCGCAGTCCGCTCGCCAATTCGGTCGCGGCGGTCGAGGCGGTCGATCTGGCGCTCGACCATGTCGAGCCGCTGCCGGAGCTCGCGGACCTCGCCGTAACCGTAGCCCCGGCCGTAACCCTGGCCGTAGCCGGGTACCGGCGCCGGATGACCCGCGTAATATTGTGCTGCTGCGGGACCTGCAGCGGCAAGCGCCGCACCGGCGGCAACCAGGGAAAGAACAATCCCACGCATCAGGGCTCTCCTTCTTGAGCAAGTGGATGCGCGAACTATGGGCAGATCGGCTTGATGCGCGTCTGAACGCCTGCGTTATGAATTGTTCAAGTTCGTAAACAGGTCATGTCATTGAAATGGTTAGTTCTTGATCTTCCAGCCACTCCGAAGAAGCCTGTAGCAAAGAGCCCAAAGGACAATGTTCAGCAACAGGAGGCCCACCCCGCCGATCAACAGCGGCGAATCGCTTGCGCCGAGAAATCCGGCGCGGAAACCCGAGATCACATAGAAGAAGGGATTGGCGTGGCTCACCTGCTGGAAGGACGGTGCAAGCTGCTTCACCGAATAGAAAGTGCCCGAGAGGAGCGAGAGCGGAGTCACGACGAAATTGGTCACTGCGGCGGCGTGGTCGAACTTGTCGGCCCAAAGAGAGGTGAGAAGACCAAGGAATGACAGGAGGAGCGCGCCCATGAGTCCGAACCAAACGACGAGTTCAGGCCGCCTGATCTCCACCGAGACGCCGGGCCAGAGGAGCATTGCGAGCCAGACTGCAAGCCCGACGAGGAATGCCCTCGTGAGAGCTGCTCCCACGAGCCCCGCGATCAATTCGCCCGTCGAGAGGGGCGGCATCAGATAATCGACGATGTTGCCCTGGATCTTGCCGACGAGAAGCGAAAAGCTCGCGTTGGCAAAGGCGTTCTGGATCATCGCCATGACGATCAGTCCAGGTCCGATGAAATTGGCGAATGGCACACCCATTACGGTGCGCCCGCCGCGTCCCAGCGCCACTGTAAAAATCGCAAGATAGAGGAGCGTCGTTATTGCCGGCGCCCACACAGTCTGCATCTGGACCTTGAAGAAGCGCCTGACCTCCTTGATATAAAGGGTCTTGAGGCCTCCCCAATTGACGCCCTTCAGCACCGGGATACCGGGCGCGAAGCGCACCCATTGATTGGCATGGTCGTTCACGGGCAAGGCGCCTATCGAGTGGTGGCCTGCCGGGCAAGTTTGGAGCATTGATTAGACATGTCGTGGACTGAAGAGCGTATCGAGCGCCTGAAGAAGATGTGGCACGATGGCGCGACCGCGAGCCAGATTGCCGACGAGCTTGGAGGCGTCAGCCGCAACGCGGTGATCGGCAAGGCGCATCGCCTGGGTCTTGAGCAACGCCCATCCCCGGTGAAGCCAGGCGAGGAAAAGGAAGCAAGGAAGCCGGCGCCAGCGCCTGCGGCGCCAAAAGCGGCAGCGCCCAAGGTCGAAGCTCCAAAGCCTCTTCCGGCAGCCGCTGCGGCAGCGCCCAATGCCCACGCGCCTGCACCACAGCAGCGCTCGGCGCCGGAAATGCAATATCGCTCGATCGGCCCCGGCGGCTTCATCCGGCAGGGACCAGGCGAGCAGCAGGCTCCGATCCCGCCCGCTCCCCCGCGGCGGCTCGTCCCTGCAAAACCAAGTCCCGAAGTCGCCGACAAGACGGGCCTCCTCGATCTCAACGATCGCATCTGCAAGTGGCCGATCGGCCACCCGGGCGAGCCCGATTTCTATTTCTGCGGCCAGCAGGCGAATCCCGGTTTTCCTTATTGCGTGGAGCATTGCGGCGTCGCCTATCAGGCGCAGCTGCCGCGCCGGGATCGCCGGCCGCCGCCGCCGCTCCCGTTCGGCGGCCCCAGGGTCCGCTAGTTCCGGGTCCTGGCTTTGAGCGAGCGCACGCTCCTACGCTGGTGGCGTGCACCGCTCTGGCTCCTTGCGCTTGGGACCGGCGCCAAGAGCTTCGTCGATAATCCGATTCTGGCCTCAAAGGCGCTTAATCGTCGCGGGCTTCACGTTGGCCGCCTGAAACTCGCGCATCGGAT
>DATMHD010000291.1:0-4106 GCA_035555075.1 Sphingomicrobium sp.
TTACATCGAGGAAGCCGAGGAAATGGCCGACCGCGTCGGCGTCATCAGCCGCGGCGAGCTGATCGCGATCGACGAGAAGAAGTCGCTCATGGCCAAAATGGGCAAGAAGACGCTCGACATCATGCTCGCCGAGCCGCTTGCCCACATACCGGCAGAGCTTGGCGACTGGACCTTGAGGCTCGGACAGGACGGGCATGTCCTTTGCTACGAGTTCGACAGCCACGCCGAGCGCACCGGGATCGCCTCGCTGATGCGTCGCCTCGGCGACCTTGGAATTGCCTACAAGGACCTCTCCACCCACCAGTCGAGCCTCGAGGACATCTTCGTCGAGCTCGTCCATCAGCCGCGGAGTGCTGGATGAACGGCCACGGGATCGCGGCAATCTACCGCTTCGAGATGGCGCGCTGGAAGCGCACGCTCTGGCAGAGCCTGATCACGCCGGTGATCACGACCGCCCTTTATTTCGTGGTCTTCGGATCGGCCCTTGGAAGCCGGATGACGGCCATGGACGGAGTGAGCTTCGGCGCCTTCATTGTCCCTGGCCTCACGCTGCTCAGCGTCTTCATGCAATCGATTTTCAACGCAAGCTTCGGCATTTATTTTCCGAAGTTTACGGGCACTATTTACGAATTGCTCTCAGCGCCGATCTCGAGCCTTGAAGCGGTCCTCGCCTACGTCGGAGCGGCGGTCACGAAGTCGGTGATCCTTGCACTTGTGACGCTCGCGACAGCCGCGCTTTTCGTTCCCGTGCGGGTCGACCATCCGCTCGCAATGATCCTATTTCTCGTCGGCATCGCAACCGGCTTTTGCCTGTTCGGCTTTGCAATCGGCGTCTGGGCCCAGAATTTCGAGCAGCTTCAGATCATCCCCATGCTTGTGATCACCCCGCTGACCTTCCTCGGGGGTGCATTCTACTCGGTGAAGGCACTGCACGAGCCGTTCCGGACGATCACGCTCTTCAATCCGATCGTCCACGTGATCAGCGGATTTCGCTGGAGCTTCTATTCGATAGCGGACGTTCCCGTCTGGTCGAGCGTGGCAGTAACGCTCGCCATCATCGCGGTATGCATGACCGTCATCGGCTGGATGTTCAGGACCGGCTACCGGCTCAAGCAGTAAGCACGTCGGCCGGCCCTGGAAGGTTCCCGGGGCTCTTAGGCGGTCAGCTCGGCTGACCGCGCGCCCTCGCCCTGCTGATTGGCGCGCTCGAAACCCTGGCCGTCGAGATTTTGGGCGACAAAGTCCCAATTGACGATGTTCGAAAGGACGCTCGAGGCAAAGCGCGGCCGCTCGTTGCGATAATCGATGTAATAAGCGTGCTCCCACACATCGAGCGTGAAGAGCGGCACCATCCCGTCATGGACGATCGGTGTGTCGGCGTCATGGAGCGAGGTCACGCGAAGGCTGCCCCGGTCGAGCACCAGCCAGGCCCAACCGTTGGAGAAGTGGTTCACCGCTTCTTCCTGGAGCTTGTCGAGCAGCGCCTGCGCGTTGCCGAACCCGTCCTCGATCAGCTTGGCGAGCTTGCCCTCGGGCTGCTGACCGCCGGCGGGACTCAGGCACTGCCAGAAGAAGCTGTGGTTCCAGAGCTGCGCGCTGTTGTTGAACAGCTTGTTGTTTCCGCCCTGCTTGGCGGCCTTGACGACCTGGAGGAGAGAGGCGCCGGAGAGGTCCTGCTCGTTCTGCACCAGCTCGTTTGTCTTGTTCACATAAGCCCGATGGTGCTTGCCGTGATGATATTCGAGCGTTTCGGCCGACATCACCGGTGCAAGGGCATCGAGCGCATAGGGTAGTTCGGGCAGCTGGAAGGACATTTCGATGCAACTCCTTGAAGTGCTGGACAGTCGCCGCTGGTCACGTCGACTCCCCATAGCAAGGGCCCCCGCCCGTATGCCCCCCAGATGCTTGCGCGGCGCGAAAATTCAACCCAGAAACGACAACGAAACGATCATTTGCGCTGAAGTGCACGGTCGGACGCGGGGGCGTCGACCCACCAAGGGGGGAAGCAGATGGGTAAATTCTTCGAAAATCTAGTCCTCGTACTGATCGTGGGCGTTCTGCTCGCGGTCCTGATCGCCTTCTTTCCGGGTTCCGGATACCGGCCCCCGACAGGCGACCTCGTGAACGGGATTCTCCAATGGCTCCACGTCTTCTTCGGCATCACCTGGATCGGCCTCCTCTATTATTTCAACTTCGTGCAGATCCCGACGATGCCGACCGTGCCGGCGGAGCTTAAACCCGGCATCTCAAAATACATCGCACCGAGCGCCCTCTTCTACTTCCGCTGGGGCGCGGCCTTCACCGTGCTCACAGGACTGCTACTCGCCTGGTCCTATGGCGAACTGATGGAAGCGCTCACCCTTCGACCTGCCGCACGGCTGATAGGGATCGGCATGTGGCTGGCGCTCATCATGGCGTTCAACGTCTGGTTCCTGATCTGGCCGAACCAGAAGAAGGCGCTCGGAATGGTTCCGGCGGACGAGGCGACCAAGGCCAAGGCTGCAAGGAGCGCGATGATCTTCTCGCGAACCAATACATTGCTCTCGATCCCGATGCTGCTTGCGATGACAAACGCCCATTAGGACGGGCGCGAAAGCTCCTCGGCCCTAGCGGCCGACGAGCCTGTAGTTCGCAAGATATTCGCTCGGGAGCGCCCAGCCAGGCTCGAGATCGTGCGCCCGCTTGAGATCGGCGTAGGCGAGGCTGTATTCGCCCATCTGCTCGTAGGCGACGCCCCTTGCGAAGATGGCGAGGGCCTGCCGGTGGGGAGCAAAATCGATGCCCTTCTGGAGGAGCGGAAGCGCGTCACGTCCGTCGCCCCGGCGAAGGCGCAGGAATCCCTTGTTGAGCCACGCATCCGAAAGGTGGGCATCCATCGCAAGTGCCGAATCGAAGTCAGCGTCGGCCGATGAGGCACTGCCGTGCACCATGTGGAGGATCCCGCGATTGACGAGTGTCGCAGCACGGTCCTTGGGATCCAGGGCCTCCTCGTCGAGCGATCGGGTACAACCATCGATCGCGGCATCGCGCGCATCGCGGTCGAGCGCCGATTCGTAGCACATCCTTGAAAGCGGGCCGCCAAGGCTGATCACTGCAGATGATGCCGCTGAAGCGCCAAGCGCCAGGGTCCCGATGCCCGCGAACACAGTCAGGCTCTTCATTTCAAGCCTCCTTTGCACAAGCAGGGAGGGAAGATACTCCCGATCGCGGTTCGGTTCACCACCGTTTCGACAAATAGAGGAATCCCCCGGCGCGGCCGGGAACTAGGCCGCGGTATCCTGGAGCTTGTGGCGCTTGAGCGCGTGGCGGAGCTGGTCGTAGCTGAGGTTCAGCGCTGCGGCAGTCGCGCGCTGGTTGAACCGGTTTCGGCGCAGCGCCTCTTCGAGGAGGCCGCGCTCATAATCGGCAACCGCTGCTCGGAAATCATTCGTGGTTGCGGCTGGCGCAGCTGGTGCGAACTGAGCGGCAGCCGGGGCGGCTTCATCGAATTCCCCATCGGCCACGACCGCGGAAGGCTGAGGGGCGCCCTGCGCACTTGCCGCGGGTGCCCAGGGCGAATGGAACGGATTGAAGTTGATCTTGTCGATCGATCGCTCCGGATCCTCGTGCCTGTAGACGGCCCGCTCGATGACATTCCTTAGCTCACGGACATTCCCGAACCAGGAATAGGCCTCGAGCTCGGCCAGCGCGCGCGGCGTGAAGCCGGGCCAGTTGGGCCAATCGAGCTCGACCGCCATCCGCCGGCCGAAATGCTCGGCAAGGAGGGGAACGTCTCCCTGGCGCGCCCTTAGCGGCGGCAAGGTGATCACCTCGAAGGACAGGCGGTCGAGAAGGTCGGCCCGGAACTTCCCTCGTTCGACCTGTGGCGGAAGGTTCTCGTTGGTCGCAGCGACGATCCGGACATCGACGGAAATGGGCTTGGACGCGCCGATACGGGTAATCTCGCCATATTCGACGGCGCGAAGGAGACGGTCCTGGGCCGGCATGGAAAGGGTCCCGAGCTCGTCGAGGAACAAGGTGCCCCCATCCGCTTCCTCGAAGCGGCCGTGGCGGGTCTTGGCCGGCCCTGTGAAGCTTCCGGCCTCGTGGCCGAACAGCTCGGCCTC
>DATMHD010000292.1:0-7846 GCA_035555075.1 Sphingomicrobium sp.
GGCAAAGGCCGCAAGATGGTTGGCGATGAAATCGCGCCGGTCCTCGATGAGCTCAGTTTGCGAGACGTTGGCGACGAAGTCCCGGATCCAGGCGTTGCTGGTGAGGGCGAGCGCCAGCCCGCCGAGGCATTCGATGGCCGCATGAACACCCTTGAGGAGGACGCTCACCTCGAAGATCTGGTGAATTCGTCGTTCCTGCATGCCTGTCGACCATCCTTCCTTTGAAGCTCACGAACGTCGCCGTGAGCGAATGCGTTCCTGACGCGGTCGAGACCCGCCCACGCTCATTGCGGATTTGACACTTGTCGCCGTTCGAGGCTGCGGCCAAGCCCGACCCATGACAATATTGATTGCCGCCTTCCTCATTGGCGCCGCCGTTTCGATCCCGCCCGAAGATGATGACGACACCCCGCGAGCCGCCCGCGCTGCCGAAACGGCTGTCCACCCGCAATCACGAACTGCAAAGGGTGCGGCGGCCGGCCGCACGCCATCGCCGGACAAGGACGATCATCAGGAAAAGGTGCGGGCTCCATCGCGCGCCCGCGAAGGCGCTGCCGACGGAGACGATGAGGAGGAGGCCCGATCGAAGGCCGCGGGCGCGACCGCTTCCCAGTCCAGGACACCGGCCGCGCGGACCCAAGCGCCGGGCCGAGCCTCGGACGAGGGTGATGACGACAGGAAGCCGGGCGCACGGTCGGGCCGAGGGAAAGATGAGGCCGACGAGGATGACGAGGAGGAAGAGGGTCGGCTGCAGCCGGCAAACGCCATCATCGTCACCGCGCACCGCCTCGATGCTGCAAGAACGCAGATTGATGCCGCTCTTGGGGCGAGCGTCTACTCGCTCACCAACGATACGATCGAAAACCGTCCGGGCGGCGAAACCGGAAGTGTCAGCGACATCCTCCAGCAGGCACCGGGCGTCACTTTGTCAGGCTCGACGCTCACCGTCCGTGGGTCGAGAGCAAACCAGGTTCGCATCAACAATGTGATCGTCCCCGAGGCCATTTCGGATCCGGCGGACCTCATCAGCTCCCGCCTCGCGCAGAGCAGCCGGCTGATCACCGGCACGCTTCCCTCGCAATTCGGGTTCGCACCGGCAGGCGTCATCAGCATCACGACCAAGAATGGCCTCTATCAGCACGGCGGGGAACTGGAGCTGTTCGCCGGTACCGGGGGCATGGTCGAACCGGCAATCGAATGGGCGGGCTCCGCCGGGCATAGCAGCCTGTTTGCTTCAGGAGAGCTCGAGCGGGATCGCTCCACGATCGCGGACATCGAAGGCATCAGAGCCCGCGACCGCCGTACCGGCATCGATGGCCTAGGCTTTGCGGATCATGTCATTGATGACCAGAACCGCCTCTCCTTCATTTTTGGAGGAGCGCACGAGCATCACAGGATCGGGGAGACGAGCCTCGGGGCCGGGACGCGGAATGACGACAATGGCTATGGTGTTGCGACCTTCCAGCACAGCGAGAGCGGCTTCACGCTTCAGACGTCGCTGTTCGCGGGCGTCGGAGCGGACGACGCCCGTTTCACCACCAGAACTCGGGAGCGCCGGAGTTCATGGGGCACGCAGGTTGATGCGAGTGGCAATGTCGGGCGCGCGCACGTTCTGAGGTTCGGGCTTCTTGCGACGCGTTTTGCAGCTCATGAGCTTGATTCCGGCGGGGATCGGACGAGCGCTCGCCGGACCTCGCTTGCGCTTTACGGGCAGGACGAATGGAAGCTTGCTGCCTCACTGACATTCAATCCGGGCGTTCGGGTCGAGTGGCTCCGTGGCTTTGCCTCCAGTGCGACCATCGAGCCTCGCGCAAGCCTGGTCTGGCAGTCGGACAACGGTCTTTCGGCGCATCTTGGCTATGCCCGCTATGCCGCGGCGCCTCCCCTGGGGGAGGGGAGCTCGAGCCTTCCCGACGAACGCGACGATTATCTCGACGTAGGCATCCAGAAGAAGCTTGGTCCCCTGACGCTCGGGATCGATGCTTATTGGCGCTCGGCCCGAAATTATCTTGCCGAACATGAGGTGCCGGGCTCTGCGGCGGGTCGTGCCTTTGCCTTCCGGCACGCAAGGATCAGGGGAGCGGAACTTTCGGCGACCTATGCGCGGCGCGGGACGACCGCGTGGGCGAACCTCTCGCTTGCCACCTCTGAAGCCCGGACGATCATCGGCGGCCAGGCGCTGTTCGCGCCCGAAACGATAGCCGCCGCCTCGGGAACTTTTGTCCCGCTCGCGAGCGATCGCCCGGTCACACTTTCGGGTGGAGCGACGCAGCGTGTCGGAAGATTCAGCATCGGCGGGGACATCCTCGCAACGAGCGGCGCAGTTCGGACGCTGGACCTTGCCGATCCCAACGGCGATCGCCGCTCGGCTTATGCTCTTTTGGGGCTCGCTGGTGTCTATCACGCGAGGATTGCCGGCCACCCGGCGGATCTGAGGCTTGATCTTACGAACCTCACGAACGTTCGCTACGCCACCAGCGACGCGGCCAATCTGGAGGGCGGCTGGACCCACTTCGGGCGGGGCCGCGCGATCACCATCGGGATCGAGCAAAGATTCTGAAGCCGGCGTCAAGCTGCCGCTTGGCCGACTTTCCGGCTATTGTCGTGGAATGTCCGATGACGAACGCGCGATACGTGAGCTGGTCGATAGCTGGATGACCTCGACCAAGGGCGGCGACCTCAAGACCGTCCTCGGTCTCATGACCGAGGATGTTCTCTTCATGACCCCTCAGCGCGCGCCCTTCGGAAAGGAAGACTTCCGCTCTGCCTCGGAGGCCATGAAGGACACCAAGATCAAGGGACGAGCCACGATCGAGGAACTGGAAGTCGCGGGCAACTGGGCTTGGGTGCGCAATCACATCGATCTGACCCTCATCCCTGGGAAAGGACCCGAGGTCCATCGCTCCGGCTATACCCTGACCATCTTGCGTAAGGAGCCTGATGGCCGTTGGCGCCTCCATCGCGACGCCAATCTTGTAAGCTGAGGCGGTCCTTCCAAGGCTCCCAGCTCAATTCTCAGCCCAGGAAGCCGGTATGCTCGATGAGGATACCGGCGCCGATCGCGATGAGGCCGAGGCCGCCGATCAGCTCGACGACCGGGCCGAAGCGCGCGCCGACGGCGCGGCCGACGAGCAGTCCAGCCGTTGCCATGGTGAAGGTTGCGGCACCGATCGCGAGTGCAACGCTTACGATATTGACGCTCACCAGTGCGAGCGTCACGCCGACGGCGGCTGCATCGATACTGGTGGCAAAGGCAGTGAGCACGAGCGAAAGAATGCCGCCTTTTCGCGGGTCCGCTTCAGCGTCCTCCGGATGTCCGAGCCTCCGGATGCTTTCGAAGGCCATCTTGCCGCCGACTCCGCCAAGGAGGATGAACGCTACCCAATGATCGATTGCTGCTATGTAGCGGCTCGCAAAGAGCCCCAGCGCCCACCCCAGAAGCGGAGTGATGGCCTCGATGGTGCCGAATACCGCGCCGCTTCTGATCGCTGACCAGAAGTGCGGCCGGGTGGCCGCTCCACGAGCCATTGCGGCAGCACATGCATCGGCGGACATGCTGAACGCGAGAACTGCAATCGAGAATGGCGTCACGTCGTAGCTCCGTCGGGCGCAAGACTGCACATTCCAGGACGCCCGATGCCCTGGACTGTGCTAGTCTCGCTAACGGGGGAAATCCCGCCCCTCGCGCCATGCGCCGAAACGCAAGTATGTTGACGCGGAGCCGACCTTGCTGGCCGGAAGCTACTCCCTAACGGGGGCGCATTTAGAAGCTGGAGCGGAGGACCGCAATGGCTCGGGTTACGCGAACCGTATCGCTCGGCCGCCCCTGCAAGAGTGGAGCCGCCGCGGGTCGGCGAGGTGTCCAGATTGAGTGGAAATTTAACGCTGATAGTGCAATAGGAAGCAGTGATTGTCGTCAGTGCCCCAACGGTCATTCTGCTTGGGGCGGAAAGGATGACAGATGAGCGCAAAGCCGTCTCACAACCGCAGGTTTCTGGTCGCGGGAGCAGCGATCCTGGCCGTTGGCACGGGTGCTATCGGGCTTATGTTCTTGTACCCTGCAATTGGGCCGATCGCAGGAACCATCGCTCCCCAGCTCTACGTCGATTCCGTCGCTGGCGCGCAAATCCCGCTCCATGGGCGTTATGTGCTGGTCGATGCCGCTTCAGCACGGCTGTACATGATCGAGGATGCGCGCGTTGAGGACACGATGCGGGTCATTGTTGGAAAGCCCGAAACACCGACACCGGAGCTCAAGAGCGTTCTCAATTACGAGACATTGAACCCTTATTGGCATGTGCCTGCCGATCTCACGCAGTCCCTCGTTGCGGTGCGCGTATTGAAGGAGGGCCCTTCATACCTCACCCAACATGGCTATGATGTGGTCTCTGGCTTCGCGACGGATGCGCAGGTGCTCCCGGCCAGCAGCGTTGACTGGAAGGCGGTCGCGGCTGGCAATGCGCACGTATTCATTCGCCAGCAGCCCGGGCCTGCCAATTCCCTTGGCCACTTCAAGTTCAATCTTCCGAACGGCGACGGGATCTATCTTCACGACACGCCGAGGAAGGAGCTCTTCGCAAACGAAGCACGGGACCTGAGCCATGGCTGCGTCCGCCTCGAGGATGCGCAGAGGCTTGCCCGCTGGCTTCTCGGCAGAGACCCGCCGACGGCGTCTGCGCCGGAGGAAAATATTCCGCTTCCGCGCCCTGTCCCGATCGCGATCAGCTATCTCGATACTCGCAGTCAGACGCAGCTCGCAGCGCTCCAATAATGAGCGCATCTCGAGAGCGGGCCGGCATTTCCTAATCAACGCCGGTCAGCCACGGCGGCCCTGGAAGGCTCATGACGCCATTCTTGAGGATCTTTGACCATCCGCCGGTGATCTGGCGATAATAATCGTCATCTTCCTCGATCCGGCGCAAGTGCGGATGTCCGCCATCGGAGGGGAGCACCAGGAGGTCGATCGGGTGCGCGACACCAAGATTGGATTCCATTGTGCTGTCAAAGGACAGGAACCCGATCTTCACCGCCTCGGCGAGTGGCGTCTCGTAATTGAGCGCCCGGTCGAGGATCGGCCGCCCGTATTTGGTCTCTCCGATCTGCAGAAACGGCACGTCGTTCTTGCACTCGATGAAGTTGCCGATGGTGTAGATGAGGAAGAGTTTCAGTGGGCCATCACCGATCCGCCCGCCGAGAAGCATTTCGAGCGTGTTGTCGAAATGCGCCCGCTCCAGCGCTGGTCCGGTCGTCTTCCCGACCTCGGCAACCGCCTCGCCAACAATCCGCGCAATTGCGAACATGGTTGGAGCCTCTTCCAGCGTGGCGAGCCTTTCCCTGACGAGCCCGATCGCCTCCTGGCCGAGCGAGAGGTTGCCGGCGGTCGCCGCATAGATCTGGCGTCCTTCACCTTCCCTCAGCACGTGCAGCTTCCGAAAGGTCGAGAAATTGTCGACGCCAGCGTTTGTCCGCGTATCCGCCATCAGCACCAGGCCGGATGCGAGCGACATGCCAAGGCAATAAGTCACCTTCCCATCTGCTTTCGAATGATCCTCTTGTGTCTCGAGCCCGACCGGCCCGCGGCTTCTGAAACAACCGGTTGGCTCAAGCGTTCCTGCCGCGTGCGACCCGGTAAGGCGCACGTCAGCGCAGGAGCAAGCCATGGAAGACCGCAAGAGCAGCGGCAGCCGCGAACATCGCGGTGCCGGACGGCAGAGCCAGGGCCGGCAGGGCCAGCAGTCGCAGCAAGGCGAGGGGCAGCGCTCACACGATAAGGCAGGACGACAGGGCCAGCAGTCCCAGCACGGGCAAGGTCAGCAATCCCAGCAGAGCGAACGTGACGAGCGAAGAGCACGCGAAGAGCGCAAGTCACGCAAGCCAGGACATAGCGAGCGCTAAGGCACGTCAATTGAGCTGAAGGGCCACCGCGCACCGGTGGCCCTTTTCTCGTGTTCCGGAGCGCGATCGGCTTCGCAATCATCGGCCGGCACATTAAGAAACTGGCATCGCCAGGCGCGCGGCAACGTCATCAAGGGCCCAACCCGAAAGGGCGTGTCGCAGATTCTCGGCAAATATTCGGAAGGGGCAGCCTTGCGAGGACCTCGAGATTGCTACACTCTCACGGGGCGCTGAAAGCCAGCGCCGGGGCTTGAGAACCTCGCTTGAAGGAACGCCAACCGGGCTCCGCCGGGTGGCCGGCGCGCATGTCCAGACCGCTTGCGGTTAAAGGCGCCGGCGCAAGTCCAAGCTTGTTCTCAACACCCGGCTCAAAGGCTTTGCGCCTGAAGGAGCAGAGCAGTGTCGCCGGGGCATTTGCCATTTCGAGTTTGGTCGTTGTGGGGTCCGGCCGGGCAGCACAGGCCATGAACAGGGACGGCCCGCTGCCTCGACGCAGCCCGCTTCCTGAGCGGGATAACCTGCCTCCCGACGACTGCGGGACCGGGAAGGACTGGCGTCTCGAGGTGGAGAGCCTTTACCGGGACCGCGCGGACCATCTCATCGGCCATTTCGGCTCCGCTGTGCAGGACCGGGACACGGCGCGGGACATCGTCCACGAGGCTTTCGCGAAATTCAGTGCATTGAGCGTTGCGAAGCGACTGATGGTCCTTCGGCCCGACGCCTACCTCTACCGGATGTGCGTCAATCTGATGCGCGATCGCGGCCGCTCGCAGCAGACGCGCACCAGCCATGTTGAACAGGAAGCCTCTATCGACCTAAGTCACAGCCCGTTCGCGGCGCTCGAACACAGGGACACGCTTCGCCGGCTTGAGGCCGTCATGCTACGTCTCAGTCCGAAGACTCGCGAGATTTTTCTGGCCAAGCGTCTCGATGGAATGACCTATGCGGAAATTGCCGAGCGCACCGGATTGAGCGTCAAGGGGGTCGAGAAGCACATGAGCAAGGCGATCGCGGCAGTCGACCGGGCCATCGGGCGTGATCACGCGTGATCCGCTCTTCACTGGAGGACAAACAGCGGGAGCAGGCCAGGGACTGGCTGATCCGGCTTCAGGATGCCCATTCGGCTGCCGACCGTGAAGCCTTTGCGAAGTGGCTTGCAAAGGACCCCGCGCATCAACGTGCCTATGACGCGGTTTCGGCTTCCTATGCCGAAGCGGGCGTACTTCGGACGAGCGGCATCGGCCGCGCCCGCAATCTTGAAGGAGCTTTCCCGAAGCGCGCGCCAAGCTTTGGAAGGGCGGTAGCCGTTGCGGCCGCAGCGGCGTTCCTTGTCCTTGGCGCCGTCGAGTTCAGTCGCGGGTTCGATTGGCTCCGGCCAATGCCGCTTGAAAGCGTGATGCTTTCAAGCGGAGCTGAGGGCCGGACGATCACCCTTGCCGACGGCTCCGGAATCGAGCTTGCACCTTCGAGTGAAGTCAAGATCGAGCTTGGCCGCACCAGGCGTCTCGCTCACGTCCGGCGCGGGCACATCCACATCAGCATCGCGCGCGAGACCCGCCCGTTTCGGATCGTCGCCGGCACGTCCGCGACCGAGGCGAACGAGGGCAATTTCGAGGCGGCGATCGATGACGGGCAAGGAACGATTATGCGTTCCGCGACGCGGACGCCTGCTGGTCGCGCAAATGCGGCGGCAAACCAGATCAACGGAAAGGCACTGGAGTTCAGTGCCGAGCCCCTCGGGCAGGCGATTGCCCGGATCAACGCGGCGGGTGCGGGACCACCCATCGAAATCGATCCGCAGCTTGCCAATCTTCGAGTGACCGGCCTGTTCCAGCAAGGGACCAGTGATGAGATCGCCCGCTCGCTCGCAATCGCATTTCATCTCCAGCTCATTGCAACGCCGGCGGGGACGCTGAAGCTGGCGCGCTAAAAAATATCGGGGGGACAGACG
>DATMHD010000293.1:0-4250 GCA_035555075.1 Sphingomicrobium sp.
AACCAGGCTCGCCGCGCACCATTTTCGATCTTCCAACCCCGGCGCTCATCCTTGACCGGGTTCGGCTCGAGCGGAATTCCGCAAGAATGAACGATCAGGTGGGACGTCTGGGTGTGAACCTGCGCCCCCATGTGAAGACGTCGAAATCGATCGATGTCTTGAGATCGCTCGATAGGGGGACGGATGTCCCGATCACGGTATCGACCGTCGCCGAAGCGCGTTATTTCTTCGAATACGGCATCACAGACATCCTCTATGCCGTCGGAATTGCTCCGGTGAAGCTTCCCGAGGTTGCGGACCTCATCCGCGCCGGATGCAGGCTGCGCGTGATTCTCGACACGCTCGAAGCTGCCGAGGCGGTGAAGGCCTTTGCAGAGGCCGAAGCCGTCTCAATCGAGGTTCTCGTCGAGATCGACAGTGACGGTCATCGCGCAGGTGTCGCACCCGCCGACCCGCTGCTGGTGAGGATCGGCGAGCGGCTCGGCCCCTTGCTCACCGGGGTGATGACCCACGCCGGCGCCTCCTACGACTGCAGGAGCAGGGCGGAGTTCGAAGCCATGGCGGAACAGGAACGCGCAAGGACGGTGGAGGCAGCCGAGCGTCTCCGCGCTGCCGGGCTCGCCTGCGCGATTGTGAGCGTCGGCTCCACGCCGACGCTTCATTATGCCCGGAACCTTGATGGCGTGACCGAGGCGCGGGCTGGTGTCTACGTCTTTGGTGACCTCGTTCAGGCCGAGCTTGGCACGTGCGGGATCGGGGATATTGCAATCGGTGTCCTGGGAAGCGTCATCGGCCACAATCGGCAACATGGCCGCGTCCTCATCGACGCGGGATTTCTCGCGCTCAGCCGCGATCGCGGAACGGCCGATCTTGCGGTCGACTGGGGCTACGGGGCCGTGTGCGATCCCGCGACGGGGGCACTGATCGAGGGCGTGAAGGTCTCCTCGACCAATCAGGAGCACGGCATCATCACCGCGAACTCAGGCGAGATCGACTTCACCCGATTCCCTGTCGGCAGCCGGGTCAAGGTCCTTCCGAACCATGCCTGCGCCACAGCAGCGGCCTACGACCGCTATCATGTGACGGACGGCGCCGCCGATATCATCGACACATGGGAGCGAGTGAACGGCTGGTAAGCCAAGGGACGTCCGTAAAGCCGATCGAGGGTTTCTGCCGTTTGAAGCAGACCCGTGGTGCTCTCGGCGAACTTCTCGCCTTGAGCGAGCTTCTGGACCCATTCGACGGCAGCTCGGCCGCCCCAGTCGTCGGGCGGTGAGGCGATGCGCTCGGCGCTGCGGCCAGTGAAGAGATCGGCCGAGAAATCGAAGAACGAGCCGTTCTCGTTGCGCAACCTTGCACCTCCTTTCGTGCCGTAGAAGGTCGCTTCGATCAGCGCGTCCTGCCCGGCATTGAGATTCCAGGAACAGGAGATCCTGACGTTGACGCCGCCTTGGAGTGCAAATTCCCCGATCGCATAATCCTCGACTTCGCCATCCATTCTTGGGTGTCCGTCCCGCAGGAGGGTTGCGCTCACGCTCGTGACCTCGGGAAAATCGAACATCCAGAGTGCGAGATCGACAAGGTGCACTCCAAGATCGATGAGGCACCCCCCGCCCGAGAGGCACGGATCCCAGAACCAGCCCGCCCCTGGACCATAAGCATTGTGGAACGTGAGATCGGCAGCAAAAACCTGCCCGAGTTCGCCCCGCCGGATACGGCTTCGGATCCCCTCTATCCCGGCAATATGACGATAGGAGAGGTCGACGCCGAGGAGCCGGTCCGCACTTTTCGCAGCAGCGATGACGGCCGCGACTTCGGTGGCATTTCGTCCAAGCGGTTTCTGACAGAAGACTGCGATACCCGCGCCGAGGGCCCGGACACATTGGTCGGCGTGCATTGCGCTTGGCGTTGCGATCACCAGCCCATCGAGGTCGAGGGAAAGCATGCCCTCGATGGACTCTACCTCGCGCGCCATCCGTACGATCTTGCGCGCCTCCCCTGCTGCCTCGGGATCGGGATCATGAATGGCGACGGCGGTCGCTTTACCGCCGGCGAGGATCGCTTCCAGCCGGTTGCGCCCGATCCAGCCCGTGCCAAGAAAGCCGAGGCGGATCATGGGCGGACGACCGCCTTGATGAAATTGCCGGGGCGGTCCCGGGCGGCATCGAGTGCTTCCCCGAGCCTTTCGAGTGGGAAGCGGTGGGTGATGAGCATCCTCGGATCGAGACGCCCCTTCTCTATCGCGGCTGCCGCCTCGCGCATCCCGAGGACCGCAACGGCGGCGTCCCGCTCGTGCGCGTTCACCACGTCGAACCCGCGCCAGTTCCAAAGCTGCATGTTCACCTGCCGCGGGCCATCCTGGTGATAGCCGGCGATGACGAGACGCCCGCCTTCGCGCGTGAGCTCCGCCGCAAGGTCGAGCGGCCATTGCTTGCCGACGGCTTCGATGACTCGATCGCAGAAGTGCTCGCCCGTCAGCTCACCAACACGGTCCACGATCTCTCGATGATCGTGCATCGGGATTGCTTGGGTAGCTCCCATCCGACGTGCCAGGGCAAGGGACTCCTCCCGGCGGGATATGGCGATAACGCGGGCGCCCGCCTCGCTTGCAAGCTTGACGAGGATTGCGCCGAGGAAGCCGATCCCGATGATCGCTACGTCGTCGCCTTCGTGAATGTCGCTCCGCCGGAAGATATTGAAGGCGCAGCCGAACGGCTCGAGCGGCATGTCCATACCTTCGGATCCATCGGGCAGCTTCACGACCTCCGAGGCTTTCGCAAGGTCGCACTCGGCATAGGCGTTGCCACTGAGCATTCCGACCCGCTCTCCCGCCTCCAAGCCGGTAACCCCGTCTCCAAGCTTTTCGATAATGCCCCAGCCCTCATGACCAAGGGCCCCCGGCTGGGTCGGGAACTCCATCCATTCGGGCCCGGACCAAGGGGTCAGGTTCGATGCGCAGACGCCGCAGCCTTCGAGCCTCACCAGCACCTCTCCGGGGCCTGGCTCGGGCACAGGCACATCCTTCATCATCAACTTACCCGCGCCCGTCAGGACCGCTGCGCGCATCATCTTCTCGGTCATTATTCCGCGGCGGTCGCAACAAGCGGAGTGTCGACGTACATCGGCATTGCGATCCGGTTCCGCTCGTCGTCGAACCATCGGATCGTTGCTTCGAGACCCCGCTTGAGATCGACCTTGGGATGCCAGTCGAGGAGTTCGATGGCGCGACTGATGTCGGGCTTGCGCCGCCTCGGATCGTCAACCGGAAGCGGCCGATGGACAATCTCCGATTTGGTGCGGGTCATCGCGATGACGAGCTTGACGAGGTTTCTGATCGCAAGCTCGTTGGGGTTTCCAAGATTGACCGGGATTCCGAGCGCGGCATCGCTTGCCATCAGCCGCATCAAGCCTTCGATCAGATCGTCCACAAAGCAGAAGCTGCGCGTCTGCGAACCATCGCCGTAAATTGTGATCTCATCGCCCGAGAGCGCCTGGCACACGATGTTGGAGACAACCCGGCCATCGTCGCAGCGCATGCGCGGACCGTAGGTATTGAAGATGCGCGCAACGCGGACATCGGCGCGGTGTGTGCGAAGGAAATCAAACGCGAGGGTCTCGGCCGCCCGCTTCCCCTCGTCATAGCAGGCGCGTGGCCCGGTGCAGTTGACCCAGCCGCGGTAATCTTCGGTTTGGGGGTGGACTTCGGGATCTCCATACACTTCGCTGGTGGAGGTGAGGAGCAGGTGCGCGCCCGTCTCCTCCGCGAGCCGCAGGAGGTTGCGGGTCCCGACGACGCTCGTGAGCATCGTATGTTCAGGATCGGCCTGGTAGTGGGGCGGAGAGGCCGCGCAGGCGAGATGGTAGATATGGCTGAATTTGGTTCGTCCTGCGCGGAGCCACTGCGGCAGATTGTTCGTGACGTCATGCTCGACAAACTCGAACCGGTCCTCGCGGTCCAGATGCCTAAGATTATCCAAGCGTCCGGTCTGGAGATTATCGACGCAAACCACGCGCATGCCTTCGTCGATCAGCCGATCGCAAAGGTTCGATCCGATGAAACCCGCACCCCCGGTTACAAGCGCAATCTTCTGGTCGAGACGCTTCACTGAACGCTCCTTGGAACTGGCCGCTCGAGCCTTTGCTGCGGCGGCTTCTTGGATGTGGTGCTCAAGCTCGGCCGCGCGGTGCGACGCCGTATGGGAAGAGAGGATGCGTTCCCGTGCCGCGCCTCCGATTGCCGAGCCATCGGA
>DATMHD010000294.1:0-2164 GCA_035555075.1 Sphingomicrobium sp.
AGATCTGCGCGGTGGGATATTCCTCCTTCGTCCAGGTCTGGCCGCCGTTGGTGCTGACGGTTGCTCCGCCGTCATTGGCCTCGATCATCCGCTGACTGTCATTTGACGCGATCCACAAGTCGTGGTTGTCGCCGTGCGGCACCTTGATCTTGGTCTTGAATGTCTTGCCGCCATCATCCGAGCGGAAGAACTGCACGTTGGTCACATAGACCCTATCCTTGATTCTCGGGTCTGCGGTGATGCGCGTGTAATAGAAGGCGCGCTGCCTGAGGTCGCGGCTGTCGTTGGTCCGTCGCCAGGTTGCTCCCGCGTCGTCGGAGACGAAGACGCCGCCGTCGCGGTTTTCGATGATCGCGTAGACGCGACTGCCGTCGACCGGGGAAACGCTGATGCCGATCTTGCCGTCCACTCCCGAGGGCATTCCGGGATTGCGCGTCAGCTCGGTCCAATGCTCGCCCCCATCAATGCTCTTGAAGAGGCCGCTTCCAGGTCCGCCCGAGCTCATCCCCCACGGCTTGCGCCACGCTTCCCAAAGCGCTGCATAGAGGGTCTTGGGATTATGCGGATCGATCGAGAGGTCGACCACGCCGGTACGAGCGTCCCGGTAGAGCACCTTGCGCCAGGTGGCGCCGCCGTCGGTGCTCTTGAATACGCCGCGATCGGAATTGGGAGTGCCGTAATGGCCGAACCCGCCGACGAACAACGTATTGCAGTCGGACGGATCGACGCGGACGCGGGAGAAATTCTGGACCTGCCTCAGCCCGATGCTCTTCCAGGTCTTTCCTGCATCGGTCGATTTGTACACGCCGTTGCCGGGCATGATGTTGCCGCGAAGCTCGGTCTCGCCCGTCGTGAAATAGACGATGTCAGGATTGGCTTCGCAAACAGCGACCCCGCCGACGGCGGAATTGTCGACATCCTTGTCCGTGGTCGGCTTCCAGGTGACGCCCCCATCCGTGGTCTTCCACAAGCCGCCGCCAGTCGCTCCGAAATAATATTCGAGCGGGCGCGCCGCGCTGCCCGCAACCGCGATCGAGCGACCGCCGCGGTTCGGTCCGATGTTCCGCCACTTGAGACCCGAGAGATATGTCTCGTCGACCGCGTAAGGCTTGGTCGCGATATTGTGCTCTACCTGGCCAAGCGCTGGTGCGGGCGAGATAAGCATCAGGGTAACAACAGCAACGGAGCGAGGATTCATCGCGCGGCTTCTCCGGGAAGTGCGGCGCCCCGGGACTTGGGGCCGCATCGAGATGCCTAAAAGCGGCTCGAGGCAACGTCAAACGCCTGAGCGTCGACACGTGTTTGCCTGATCCCCGGGTCCGCACTATCAGCGCCCCGAATTCCACCTTTGAGTAGCAGCGCATGGCATTGACGATTTCGAGCGCGTTCGACGCAGGCAACATCAAGGTCCTGGACCAGAACGGCGACAGGGTCGATCTGGAGATCGTCAAGGACCATTTGAGCGACTTCTATCAGTGGTTTTACTTCCGGGTCGCTGGTGGCGCCGGGCGCGAGATCACCTTGAGGATCACCAATTGCGCGGGTTCCGCTTATCCTCACGGCTGGCCCGACTACAAAGGGGTGATGAGCCTCGACCGCGAGGAATGGGTCAGGATCCAGGACACGAGCTACTCGAACGGCGTCCTCACGATGAAGCTGACGCCGCCGCAGGATGTCGTTTGGATCGCTTATTTCGCTCCTTATTCGATGGAGCGACACCATGACCTCGTGAGCCAGATGGCGACGATTGCCGGCGTCGCGTACCGCTCGCTTGGAAAAAGTCTCGACGGGCAGGACATTGACTGCCTGACGATCGGCGAGGGACCGCTCAATGTCTGGCTTTATGCACGCCAGCACCCAGGCGAGAGCATGGCTGAATGGTGGATGGAAGGCGCACTCGAGAAGCTTGTTGACGAGGACGATCCGGTCGCGCGCATCCTGCGCAAGGAGTGCACGTTCCGCGTGGTCCCGAACATGAATCCCGACGGCTCCAGACGAGGACACCTGCGCACGAATGCAGCCGGTGTGAACCTCAACCGCGAGTGGCATGCGCCCTCGGAGGGGAAGAGCCCTGAAGTCCTTTGTGTCCGGAACGCCATGGACGAGACCGGGGTCGATTTTGCGATGGACGTCCACGGCGACGAGGCAATCCCAGCAAACTTCC
>DATMHD010000295.1:0-2275 GCA_035555075.1 Sphingomicrobium sp.
ACCGCGTCTTCAACGTTCTGCCCACGCGCAAGAGCGACACCCATGCGGCGGTTCTTCAAGGTCTTGGGCTTGGCGAAGATCCTGACGTCGACGGCGTGCCCGGGCGAACCCAGGGAAAGGGCTTCGGCAATCCCCCCGTACCCGACCGTCTCGCTCTCTTCGCTTGCAAGGATCACCGCCGACGCCGAGGGACCGGCAAGATCGACCGACGGGATCGGCAGTCCGAGAACGGCACGAAGATGCAGTTCGAACTGATTTGGGAACTGGCTGATGAGTGTCACCATTCCCGTATCGTGGGGCCGCGGGGAAAGCTCCGAGAAGATCGCCTGGTCGCCCCGGACGAAGAACTCGACTCCGAAAATGCCGTGGCCGCCGAGCGCCTCGACAACCTTGCGTGCCTGAAACCGCGCGGACTGGAGCGCCTCGCGCGGGATGACCGCGGGCTGCCAGCTCTCGCGATAATCCCCGGCTTCCTGGCGATGCCCGACCGGCGCGCAGAAAATGACGCCATCCTTCGTCGCGACGGTGAGTAGGGTGATCTCGCTGCTGAACGCGACGAACTCCTCGACGATCACGCGCGGCCGGTCTCCGCGCATGTTCGCAACTGCATAATCCCAGGCGCTTGCGACCTCGCTTGCGTTATTCACCGTGCTCTGGCCCTTGCCCGAGCTCGACATGACCGGTTTGACGACACAGGGACATCCGATCTCCGAAGCGGCCGCGATTGCTTCCTCGCGGGTCTCGGCGAAGCGATATGCCGAGGTGACAAGCCCCAGTTCCTTTGCTGCGAAGTCGCGGATGCCATCGCGGTTCATGGTCAGCTGCACGGCCTTGGCCGACGGAGCAACGCGCCATCCCTCTCCTTCGAGGGCACCAAGGGTGGCCGTATCGATGGCCTCGATCTCCGGAATGATCACCGCAGGTCGATGCTTCTCGACGGCAGCGCGAAGCGCTGCCCCATCAAGCATCGGGAAGACTTCAGACGCGTCAGCGACCTGCATTGCGGGAGCATTCGGGTAGCGGTCGCAGGCGATCACGCGGCATCCAAGTCTCTTCGCGGCAATTGCGAATTCCCGGCCGAGTTCGCCCGAGCCCAGGAGCATCAGCGTAGTGAGATACATGAAAGGCCGGATAGCGGCGCTGCCATTGCTCGGCTAGACCGTGCCAAAAAGGGGGATCGTCATGCGCCAATTCCTGCTGTTTGGAGCGGCCGCGCTGCTGGTTGGAGCGGCGCCAGCAAAGAAGCTCATGACGCCGAACGATCTTGTGAGCGGGTCTCCGGCGAGCGCTTGGAAAACCATTGCTCCTGATGATCTCCTGCTGATCGATCTGGCGAGCGGCGGCCGTATCGTCGTCCAGCTCGCGCCGGCCTTCGCGCCCGTCCATGTCGCGAACATCCGCGCGCTTGCAAGAAGCGCGTACTGGAACGGCGCCACTGTCTACCGGGTCCAGGATAACTATGTCGCGCAGTGGGGCCGCAACGAGAGCGACAAGCCGTGGCCGGCCGGAGTTACGGCCAAGCCGCCTGCAGAATATACAAGAGCACTGAAGGGCCTGGAGGTGACGCCGCTTGGCTCGCCAGATCCCTATGCTCCGGGGGCCGGCTTCGTCGCGGGATGGCCGATTGCCTACAGTGCCAAGGGTGGATGGGCCGATCTTGCACACTGCTATGGGAGCGTTGGCGTCGGTCGGGATCTGTCGCCGGACACCGGGACTGGCGGCGAGCTCTATGCAGTCATCGGCCAGGCGCCGCGCCAGCTTGACCGGAACATCGCCCTCGTCGGCCGGGTCATCGAGGGCATCGATCATCTAAGCTCGCTTCCTCGCGGCACCGAGGCGCTCGGCTTCTACAAGAACAAGACCCAGGATGTTCCGATCGAGCGGGTGCGGCTGGCAAGCGAACTTCCCCAAGCCGAGCGTCCTTCATTCGAATATATGGATACGGCGAGCGAGGCATTCGCCCGCTATCTGACGCTCAGGAAGAACCGCCACGACGACTTTTACATCAAACCGGCTGGGGGCGTTGACCTGTGCAACGTCCAGGTGCCGGTCCGAAGGAAGGCGTAAATCCTTCAGGCTGCCCAGGCGTGTGCGTCGCGGTTCTTGTGCTGGATGATGACCGGACCGTTGTGCGAACGCATGCTGGCTTCGGCAAGCGGCAGCGCAGTCGCACAGAATGCGCATTCGGCGGAGACCCGCCCGATGATCCAGTGGGTCCGTCCGCAACCAGGACAGTGATTCACTTCATGCTCGCGGTACACGACGTGATAGCCCC
>DATMHD010000296.1:0-7166 GCA_035555075.1 Sphingomicrobium sp.
TTGAGGAGCCAGCCAGGCGCAAGGCCGCCCTTCAGGCGATTAGGGCCGGTGCGGGTACGGCTCATTGTGCCAAGCAGATATTGGGTCGATGCCGGCGACAATAGCTCGCCGCGCTTCAATCGTGCGAGCGCAGTGACGATCGCGCTTGGCGCGGCACCGTCATAAGGATTGTTTACGTAATTTTCGAACGCGACCTTCCGAACGCGCATCGGGAGGGCGTCGCGCGCATCATAGAAAGCGTTGCCGATCGAGTAGGCGGGACTCCACATAAGTCCTGCTATCCGGCTCTGGAGCGCCCGTTCGCCATCGTAGAAGCGAATTGCGCCCAAATGCTTTCCCGTGATCATTGCCCGGACCGCGCTTGGGCCACCAATCGAACGCATCAGCTTGTCGTTTGCTGTATTATCGCTGGTGGTGATCGCCTTCACCATCAGGTCGCCAACAGTGGTTGTGTAGGTGCCGAGGCCGAGGATGTCGGCCGCAATGGGCTGATGGAACAAGGTGAGATCGGTGCGGCTGAGCGTTACCTTATCGTCGAGCCCCACCTTGCGCTTGTCGACCAAGTCCAGGGCGGTGATCGACACCCAGAGTTTGCTGACGCTCTGCTGCGGATAGAGTTCGTCAGCCTTCCAGCCCGTCGTCCAGCCGTCGTCGATCGACCTGACGGCAATACCGACGCGGCCATCGAAGCCGCGGCCGAGGTCGATGACCCGATCACGAATGAATTGAGGCGCGTGAGCGGCCGGACGCACGGAAGTCGCTGTGGGTTGTCGCCCGGGCGGCGTTGGCACCGCCGTCCGGGTCGCCGCGGATGCGACGACAGACAACATCAGAATCACGGCCACGCCGAGCGCAAGGCGGTTCACCAATGACGTCATGGTCTCATTTCACCAGCAAGTTCGTCGAGATCACAACAGCTTGCCAACAACCATCTGAACGAGGGCTGTTCAGGAGGGTCTGCCGCCGCCAAGTAGAGCGGCTGACTCGACCTCGTCGAGCGCGCGATGAACTGCGACATAGCGTCGCGCCTTCCCGATCCAGTCGCCGGCATTGCCGGCGCCGGGCAGCCGCATCGTCTCCGCAAGCGCCTGGTCGACGTCGCCGCCCGATAGCCGCTGCAGCGCTCGATTGAAGCGCGCTTCGGGATTGGTGGCAGGCCGTTCGGCACGATGAACTTCGATCAGCGAGCCGAACTCGCGTCTCACCCCGGTCCACCAGCTGTCCTGCGGCCCTCCCCTGCGAAGCTCCGGACCGAGGCGTTCATATTCGCTGACGAGGTCTTCCAGACGGACCGGCTGGTGTGACCCTGTGATGATTGTGGCAACGGCTGCCTGATGCTGGGATCCGAAGCGTTCGACGAGGAGATTCTCAAGATAACCAAGCGCTACACCTCGATCGATCGCCCGGCGCGCGGCGAATGCGACGACCAATGCGTCGGCTCGCCCGGCCGAGCCTTCCGCCCGCTCGGTGGCATTCTCGACATCGGTGAGGCGCTGCTCGAGCGCGGTAATCCGCGCCGCTTCCGCAGGCTGGCCCTCTGTCGGCGCAGCACGGGGCGGAATATTCTCGATTGGCCTTGGGGCAGGAGTCAGAGCCTGCGGCGCCGAAGGCGCGATGCCGAGAAATCTTGCGGCCGGGTGGTAATGGGCTAGGCCCCAGATCGCCGCTCCGGCGCCGGCAAGGATCAGGACGAGGCCGACAAGCATGCGTCCGCCCCAACCCATGCCGCTTCGGGTGCCGCTCCCGTTCATTCCGGGGGCGAGTTGTTGCACAGCAGCGCCGCAAGGGCCAGCAGTGCGTCATCGGAGGGTTTGGGGGCGGCCTTGACGCACTCCCATCCCGGACCTGCAGCGCTCGCCGCAGCCATGCTGATTGCGGCAATCGAAATGGATTCACGCTCGCGCACAAGTTCGGCGAAACGAAGCGCCGCACGCGGAGAGTGAACCAACGCGACGCTTCCGCCGATCCCGCCAAGATCGGGCGCGTCGATTTCCCGCGAGCGATAGACGACCCGTTGGATGATCGACTGGCGCTTGCGCGGGAGATTCGTTCGATCTTCACCGCAAAGATGGAGGAGGCAGAACTCCGCCTCCATCGAATCGAGCAGCTGTTCGACACCTCCCTCGCCTGTCATCGCAACGTCGAAGCCGGCTTGGCGTGCCGCATCCGCAGTAGCTCCGCCTACGGCAAAAGCTTTGAGAGACCGATAGTCGTTCAGCTTTTCGCCAGCGCAGCGAACGGCCTTGGCGCTCGTCAGGAGCAGTCCGTCGAAACCAGCCGCCTGGGGCGCTTCCCAAGGAACCCTTTCGATCTCGAACAACGGCGCGGCGACCGCGCGAAGTCCGCGCTCGCGAGCTCTTTCGACGGTCGCGCTGGCGCCAGGCTCCGGGCGCAGGACGAACATGGGTCGCATTCAGGCGCCGAATAGCCTCCGGATGGATTCCGGCGCCCTCGCGAGCAGCGATAACGCGAGCTCCTCCGCCCTCCCATCTTCGCCGCACTCGAATACCGCGCGATCCTCGACCATTTCGCTGCCGTCCTCGCTGAACAACTGGGCACGGAGGCGGAGATCGCCATCCTCGAAGGCGCAAAAGGCAGCAACCGGCGAGTGGCAGCTCGCGCCCAGTGCACGGGTGAACGCGCGCTCGGCCATCACGCAATTGTAAGTGATCTCGTTGTCGACCGAAGTCAGAACGCTTTGAGTGCGCGTGTCGTTGGTCCGGCACTCCATGCCGATCACCGCTTGTCCGGGCGCAGGAAGCAGAATTTCGGTCGGGATCGCGGTCCCGGCATCGATGTCGAGCCGCTTCAGGCCCGCTGCCGAGAGAAGAGTGGCGTCGACCTCTCCCGATTCAACTTTCTTGAGGCGCGTATCAACATTGCCGCGAATCGAAACGATTTCGAGATCCGGTCTCAGCCGCCTCAACTGGGCAGCCCGGCGCGGGGACGAGGTACCGCCCTTTGCCCCCGCCTTCAGTTTCTCGATCGACTCAGCCCCGACGATGCGGTCACGGACATCGCCGCGGGGCCGCACGGCGGCAATGTGAATTCCTTCCGGACGCAGGCTCTCGACGTCCTTCATCGAGTGGACGCAAAAATCCACCTCGCCATCCATCAGAGCGCGGTCGAGCTCCTTCGTCCAAAGCCCCTTGCCTCCGATCTCGGCAAGGGGCCTACCCTGAACCTTGTCGCCAGTCGTCTTGATTTCGACGATTTGTACCCATCCGTCGGGCCAGCGCTGCGCGGTCTCTATCGCCGCGGCTACCTTTCGGGCCTGCGCAAGCGCGAGCGGCGATCCACGAGTCCCGAGGCGAAGTCCCTGCATATCTCTCCCCCTAGTGCAATTTTCCGTGATCAGGCAAAGGGCCGGGCACGAAATGACTGTAATCCTCGGCCTTGAATCCTCCTGCGACGACAGCGCCGTGGCGCTTGTCACCAGTGACCGGCGCATTCTGGCGCAGGCAGTCGTTGGCCAGAATAGTGCGCACCAGCCCTACGGTGGTGTCGTGCCCGAGATCGCCGCACGCGCCCACGTCGAAATCCTGCCTGCGTTGATCGAGAACGTGCTGGCCGAAGCGGGCAGGTCCATCGGGGACGTCGACGCCATCGCCGCTACTGCGGGACCCGGCCTCATCGGCGGAGTGATGGTCGCACTGCTCGCCGGCAAGGGGCTGGCGCTTTCCTCAGGCAAGCCGCTACTCGCCATCAACCATCTCGAAGGTCATGCACTAAGCCCAAGGCTTGCCGATCCCGATCTCGACTTCCCCTATCTGCTGCTGCTCGTTTCAGGTGGGCATTGCCAGCTCCTGGAGGTCCGGTCCGTCGGTGACTATCGGCGTCTTGCGACGACGATCGATGATGCTGCAGGCGAAGCATTCGACAAGGCTGCCAAGCTTCTGAATCTTGGCTACCCCGGCGGCCCAGCAATCGAACTGCTGTCGCAAAGCGGTGACAGAAGCGCGGTTGCGTTGCCACGGCCGCTGGTTAACTCAGGAGAGCCGCATTTCTCGTTTGCCGGGCTCAAGAGTGCGGTGCAGCGCGCAGCAGCATCGGGTCGCTTCGAAGCGGCAGACATTGCCGCAAGCTTTCAGCAGGCGGTCATCGACTGCCTCGTCGACCGAACTCGCCTCGCGCTCGAACGGACCGATGCTCCAGCACTCGTGGTCGCCGGAGGAGTGGCGGCGAATCGTGCAATCCGAAATGCGCTTGGAGAACTCGCGGCCGATTTTGGACGGCACTTCAGTGTTCCGCCGGCTTGGCTCTGCACGGATAATGCAGCGATGATCGCCTGGGCTGGAGCCGAGCGTTTTGCTGCGGGCGATCGCGACCCGCTCGATGTTCCAGCGAGAGCGCGCTGGCCGCTTGATCTGGGCGCCGAGAAGGTGCGCGGGGCCGGGGCGAAGGCATGAAGCTCGGGATCATCGGGGGAGGAGCGTGGGGCACTGCACTTGCGCAGGTCGCATCGGCCGGCGGGCGTGACACCTTGCTCTGGGCGCTCGAGAGGGAAGTCGTCGAGGCGATCAACAGCCGCCACGAAAACCCGGTCTTCCTCCCGGGTCTGGGACTCAGCCCTTCGATCAGCGCTACAGGCGCTCTTGGGGATCTGGAGGCATGCGATGCGTGGCTCGTCGTCACTCCAGCCCAGCATATGCGCGGCGTGCTCGAGCGCGCACGCAATTGGAAAAGGCCACTCATCCTCTGTTCCAAAGGTGTGGAGGAGAGGAGCGGACAGCTTCTCCACGAGGTCGCAAGCGAAACCTGTCCGGAGGCGCCGGTGACAGTTCTTTCCGGCCCGACGTTTGCTCATGAGGTTGCAAAGGGCATGCCGACGGCAGTGACCCTTGCTGCCAACGACCCCGCCCTTGCAAGGCAGCTGCGTGATCGGATCGCCCTGCCTACCTTTCGGGTTTATGTTTCGGACGATGTCGCCGGCGCGGAGATTGGCGGTGCCGTCAAGAACGTGCTCGCGATCGCCTGCGGCGTCGTTGAAGGTAAAGGACTTGGCCAGAACGCGCGCGCGGCGCTTGTTGCCCGCGGCTTTGCGGAAATGACCCGGTTCGGGCTTGCCTTCGGCGCCCGCTCCGAGACGCTTGCTGGACTATCGGGCCTGGGCGACCTGGTGCTTACCTGCTCCTCGAGCAGCTCCCGCAATTATTCACTCGGGAAGGGCATCGGCGAAGGTCGATCGGCGGCCGAACTCCTGTCCGACAGAAGGACAGTGGCGGAAGGCGCCTTCACCGCCCCTGTTCTCGCGCGTCTCGCCCGAGACAAGGGCGTCGAAATGCCGATCGTCGATGCGGTCGACGCCCTCGTTGCCGGCCGGGCCAGCGTTGGCGAGGTGCTCGATGCGCTGCTCGCCCGGCCGCCTAGGGCCGAGGGGATCTAGAAATCGACCGCGATGCCCTTCTTCTCCCAATCGCCATAGCGGGTGGGATCAAGCCGCTCTTCTTCTCCGGAAGGGGGTTCGGGAGCCTTCGCGTCGTCCGGCTCGGGAACCGGCGGGGAGGGGCTGAGATAGGCTGGGGCATCCAGCTCTTTTGGGCGTTTCATGACGTCATCAAGATGAGCATCGAGACGTCCTATGCCAAGCACTGAAGGACTGGGATCTCGCCGGGCCGCATTGCAGCTGCTCGATGCGGTCATGCGACGCGGCCAGGCGATCGATGCTGCGGCGTCGGCCATCCGACACCTTTCGCCGCCCGATCATGCGCTTGCTCTCGCGATCGCAGGGGAGGCGCTGCGACGTCTTCCTGATCTCGATGCACTGATCGACAGCGCGACCAGGAATCGCCTCCCTGCTGACAGCAAGGCCCGGATGGTTCTGCGCCTCGCACTGGCCCAGAAGGTCGGGCTCGGGACGCCGGATCACGCGCTCGTCGCAACCGCTCTTCCGCTCGTCGACGGGGGTCCGCGGCGGCTGGTTCACGGTGTTCTCGGGACGCTCTTGAGACGCGGGCTGCCCGCACTTGAAGCACCGCGGCTTCCGGAAAGCGTCGAGGAGCGCTGGAGCGCAGCTTGGGGCGAGGAGGCGGTCGAAGCAGCGCGGCGGCAAATTACGGCCCGTCCGCCGCTGGACCTCAGCTTCGCGAGAGATGACGAGGCAAGGACATATGCTGATCGGCACGGAGGACACTCGCTTGCTCCCGCCAATGTCCGCCTGCAAAGCCAGTCGGTGACGGAACTTCCTGGGTTCGGCGAGGGGGCTTGGTGGGTCCAGGATCTCGCCGCTTCCCTGCCGGCACGTATGATCGCAGGCGGCTCGAGGGACGTCCTGGACCTCTGTGCCGCTCCAGGCGGCAAGACAATGCAGCTTGCGGCTGCCGGCCATCACGTCACTGCAGTCGATGCATCGAAAAGTCGTCTTGGACGACTGCGTGAAAACCTCGAGCGGACTCGCCTGGATGTGAAGCTTCTTGAGGCCGATGCGCTCGAGTGGGAGCCCGGGCGTCAATATGATTCGATCCTCCTCGATGCTCCCTGCTCCGCTACCGGCACCTTCCGACGCCATCCGGAAGTCCTGTACCGGGCGCGCCGCGACATCATTGATCAAAGCGCGAAGATGCAGCGAAGATTGCTTGAGCGGGCTGTCGGTTGGCTGAGCCCAGACGGAGCTCTGGTTTATTCGGTTTGTTCGCTTGAGCCGGAAGAGGGCGAGGAGGTCCTCCGCGCTTTTCTCCAGGATCGTCCTGAGTTCCGACTCGATGTTCCCTCGGACCTTCCAGCGTTCGTTCCCGTTGCAGCCGGCGGCTGGGTGCGCATTTTGCCCGGTTTGCTTGAGGATGAGGGTGGACTCGACGGGTTCTTCATGGCGCGCCTTGTCCGCACCGGTTAATCCCGCTTAATCAGCTCCATGCCGCTCATTGCACCGTCCATCCTCTCCGCCGATTTCGCCAAGCTTGGTGAGGAGGTTCGCGCGATCGACGAAGCGGGTGCCGACTGGATCCACATCGACGTCATGGACGGCCATTTCGTCCCCAACCTCACCCTCGGCCCCGCCGTCGTGAAAGCCCTTCGAGGCTACACCCAAAAACCCTTCGACGTTCACCTGATGATCTCGCCGGTGGATTCTTTCCTCGAAGCCTTCGCCGAAGCCGGCGCCGATATGATCACGGTGCATCCGGAAGCAGGGCCCCATCTCCATCGCACCATCCAGCGCATCAAGGGCC
>DATMHD010000297.1:0-8457 GCA_035555075.1 Sphingomicrobium sp.
CGTACCGCAGATCAGGAACAGGGAACGCCACCCGAAGTCGGCAACGATCCAGAACAGGAGGGGACTGAAAAACGCGAGCCCGGCGTATTGACCAACGGAATAGACGCCGTTCGCCCGCGCTCGCTCCTGCTGCGGGAACCAGGTGCTGAGCACGCGGCTGTTGGCCGGGAAGCAGGGCGCTTCTGCAACTCCAAGCCCCAGTCTGAAGGTCAGCAGACTTGCGACATTCTGCGCGAAGCCGTGCATCAGCGTGAATAAAGACCAGACACCAAGCGACAGCGCATAAGTGATCCGGGTACCTAGGCGGTCGAGCATCATGCCGCCTGGAACTTGGGCGATCGCATAAGTCCACGAAAATGCAGAGAAGATGATGCCCATCATGGCCGGCGAGATGCCGAGCTCCTTGGTCATCGAGGGCGCGGCAACACCCATGACCGCCCGATCAAGATAATTGAGCACGGTCGCGAGGGTGATGAGCGAGAGAACGATGAGCCGCACGCGCGTCGCCGTGGCCTCCGCAGCGGCAACTGCGTGCATCGCGTCGCTGCTCACAGCGGGTTTTCCGCGGAGCAACCCGAGCGCGATAAGGTCGCAAAGGAGCGCGCTCTCCCCGCGCGCTTGCAACGAATCACTTCTCTCTCCCCAAGCAGAGAGGGCAACGCCCTTTTCTGCCGGATCGTGAATACCCTGTTTCGATTCTCTTGCAACGAAAAATGTAGAACAAAAAACGTCGCGGACGCGCATTGCATGATGTTGTGGCCGGGTAATCACACCCCGTGCGGCTGGCACGTAGAGCAATGCCAGTGCAGTTTCATGCTGCCTACCTGCATACCGAAATTGACGATCCAACCCGCCCCTGCGCAATAGCTTGCGAAAGTTCGATCGAGGCAGGGCAAAGCGTGGCGCGAGTTGCAGCAGGCAGATCCGGTCCTCGCGATGCACTCGCGGTGAAGCGTGCCGACCGAACGCGCGACGCCGAGGCAACACGTGAAGATATCCTCGAAGCGGCAACCGAGGAATTTGCAGACAAGGGGCTGAGCGGCGCCCGTATCGATAAGATCGCCGACCGCACCAGCACCAGCAAGCGGATGATCTATTATTATTTCGGGAGCAAGGACGCGCTCTATCGCGCAGTTCTTGAGCGCGAATATTCACGCATCCGGCGAGCGGAAGCGTCCATCGCGCTTGACCGGCTGGATCCCAAAGAGGCGCTCACAGAACTCATCCGCGAGACATTCGACTCCCATCTGGAGCGCCCCAACTTCATCCGCCTCGTGATGAACGAGAACATTCATCACGCCGAACATTTGAAACAGGTGCGCGGCCTGAAGAAGCTCAATGAGAGGATGATCGGATCGCTGGCGGATACCATCGAGCGCGGCGTCAAATCGAAGCTATTCCGCCGCGGCATTGATCCACTGGATCTTCACATCAACATCACGGCGCTTTGCTTCTACACGGTGTCCAATCGGTACACGTTTCGGCAGGGCTTCGCGCGCGACATGTGGTCACGCGGCGAAGTCAAAAAGCGACGCGAGCAGGTCATCGAGGTTATCCTGCGCTGGTGTGCAGCCGATTGACGTTGGTCAGGTCGTGACGTGCGTGACCTTTTTGCCCGGCGAATAGATATCCATGATGTTCCAGTGACCAGTCGTTGGTACCGGTGCATTCTCCATGATGACATCGAGCACCACCGGACGATTGCTGCTGATTGCTGCTTCGAGAGCGGGCTTGAACTGGTCCGCGGACTCAATCGTCACGCCTTCGACGCCATAAGCACGCGCCACGGCTGCAAAGTCTGCCGAATAGGGACACCCGTTCTTCTCGAACACCGTTCCAAGCGTCGTCCCGAAGTGGGCTTTCTGAAGCCCGGCAATGGTTCCAAACGCGCGATTGTTCATGACCACCCAGACAACCGGAATGTCCTCTTCAAAAGCGGTCGCAAGAAGCGCGGGGTTCTGTCCGAAGCCACCATCTCCAACGAGTGAAACGACAACCCGGCCGGGGGCAGCAATCTTTGCGCCGATGGCCGCTGGGGCACCAAAGCCCATTGTCGCATACCCCCCCGGGGTCAGGATCGAGCCCGGCGTGTAGATTGGAAACTGCTGCCCCACGCCGTTCTTGTTCCACCCGACGTCGGTCGTGATGATCGCATCACGCGGAAGGACGGCGCGGGCGTCCGCCAGGATGCGCTCCGGACGCATCGGGAACTGGTCGCTGCGCTCGGCCTCAGCATTGCTTGCAGCAAATTCGGTTCGGTATTGTTGGATGGCCGCTCGAAGCTGGTCCGCCTTTCGCCCCGCCGGGTAAAGCTGTCGAGCCGCGCGGTTGAGAGCAACGAGGGCCTGTTTCAAGTCCGCGATGGCACCAATGTCGACAGGATAATTGCGGCCGAGCTCCGACGGATCGATATCGATCTGGATGAGCTTCGTCTTGGGAATGTCGAATGTATACTCGCTCTCCCAAGAGCTGCTGTCCGCTTCCTTGAAGCTCGTGCCAAGGGCAAGCAGGAAATCGGCCGTCCGGCAGCGGTCATTGACGAACTTGGTACCCCAGAAACCCGTCATGCCGAGCGTCATTGGATGATCATCGGGGATCGCGCCCTTGCCCATGAGCGAATGCGCAACCGGAATGCTCATATGATCGGCGAAGGCGGCGAGCTCTTCGCTCGCACCTGAAATCAACACGCCACCTCCGGCATAGATCACGGGACGTTCCGCGTCGCCGAGCGCGATCACAATGCGCTTTGCAATCTCCTCGTCGAGCGATGGCTTGGCGAGCTCCGTCGTATGCGGCTTCACGCGTTCGAACAGTTCGACGTCGATGGATGCCGAGAAGATGTCCATTGGTACCGACACAAGCACCGGCCCGGGTCGACCACTCTCCGCGAGCTGGAAAGCCTTGGAGATGATTTCCGGAAAGAGGTCCGGACGCTCGACGCGCCAGGCACGCTTCACGAATGGCCGGTATACCTCCCACTGGGCGGCGTCGGCGTGGAGATTGATTTCCTGGTGCGGATGCTTGCCGTAGAAGTGGCTTGGCACGTCACCGGCGATCACCACCATCGGAATAGAATCGAGCGCAGCATTGGCGACGCCGGTTGCCGCATTGGTAAGCCCCGGACCAAGGTGAGACAGAACCACGCCGGCCCTCCTACTGACGCGCGCATAGCCGTCGGCCGCGTGCGCCGCGATCTGCTCGTGACGGACGTTGATGAACTTGATGGGGCTGTTCGTCAGCGCGGTCAGCACAGCGATGTTGGTGTGCCCGCAGAGCCCGAAAATATGCTCGACGCCCCGATGTTCGAGATATCTCACCAGCTGGTGAGAGACGAGGTCTTCCATCATGCTCTCCGTGATCCCGCTTGCGGGTTATTCGTTTGTTGCGAAGTGTCGGGCCCGGCGCCGAGGGAGCGCCGCTTTGGGCCCGTGTACGTGAATGGAATGGTCTTCGGCATTGGCCCCTTGATGCGGCGACCTTCCTGCTTCTGCTCCCACGCATGAGACAGGATCCCGACGGAGCGGGAGAGGATGAACAGGCCCCTTCCCATCTCCGGCTGGAAGCCGAGCTCCGAAAAGATCACGGCTGTCGATCCGTCGATGTTCATCGGGATCGGCTTGCCCTTGAGGCGCGTCAGGACGGCTTCGACGGCGCGCCCGATCGCGATATACTCACCCGTGATTTCCCCTGTGGCCGCAGCTTCCGCGACGAGCCTTAGTAGCGGCTCGGTGCGAGGATCCACAGGATGCCAGCGGTGACCAAATCCTCCTACGATCTTGCCATGCTTCTCCTGATACTCCGGGAGCGCGGCTTCGACCGCCGCTTCGAGGTCGCCAGCTTCTGCCTTGTGGTTGCGGATCATCTGATAGAAATCCATGCATTGCTGGCCCGCGCCACCGTGCACATCCGCAAGCACATTGATCGCGGAGCCCATTGCATTGTTGAGCTCGGCGCCGCAGCTGATGGCCATGCGCGAAATCGCAATCGAGGGCGCATGCGGACCATGGTCGACCGACGCGACCAGCGCCGCCTCGAGAAGGCGTGCCTGACCAAGGGTAGGCAATTCTCCGCGGACCATCAACCAGATCATCTGGGGGAAGCTGATGGCGCCGATCAGCTGCTCGATCGGGTAGCCGCGAACGTCGATCTCGCCAGGGTGGATGTCGATGATCGACGTGCTCCACCAGCGCTCCGCATCCGCAAGGATCTGCTCTGGACTATCATTCATATCGCCGAAGCCTCCCGCAGCGCTGCAATCTCGCCAGGCGAGTAGCCAATATCTTCAAGGATCTCGCACGTATGCTCGCCTAGCTCCGGCGGCGGGCAGGTGAGGCGTCGTCCGCCTCCATTCACCCGGTATCCCGCAGTGATGAGGTGCAGGGGCTTGCCGAGAATCTCAAACTGATCGAATTCCTCGACCAACTCGCGGCCGCGCACCTGCTCGAGATCCAGGGCATCGGGAACGCTAAGGACGCGCCCGGCGGGCACCCCTGCCGCATTGAGCAAGGTCTCCCACTCAGCGGCAGGGCGTGAGGCGAGACCTGCCTCGACTTCAAGCGTAAGGGCAGAACGATGGCGCTTTCTGTCCTCGCGATCGGCAAAACGAGGATCATCGACAAGGTCCTCGCGTTCGATGAGTTTCATCAGAGCAACGAACTGTTCCTGCTTGTTCGCAGCGATGTTGAGCAGACCGTCGCCGCTCCTGAACGCGCCGGACGGCGAGGCTGTGAAATTATCATTTCCCATCGGCACCGGGTCCTGACCGGCGATCAGATAGTTCGAAACTACCCAGCCCATGGTCGCAAGCGTCGAATCCAGCATCGAAACATCGATGAAGCAGCCTTCGCCCGTTGCGCGCTGCCGAACGAGCGCGCTCGCAATGGCGAATGCCGCCGTGATTCCGCCAATACTGTCGCAAACCGGATAACCGACACGAAGGGGCGCGCTTTGCTCATCGCCCGTGATGCTCATGACGCCAGACAGCCCCTGGACAATCTGATCATAGGCCGGCGCGCCACGCATCGGACCTTCCTGTCCGAACCCCGAGATCGCGCAGAAAACGAGCCGCTGATTGAGGTCCTTTAGGTCCTCATATCCAACGCCGAGGCGACGCATGACGCCTGGCCTGAAATTCTCGACGAGGACATCGGCTGTCCCGACGAGCCGCCGGAACGCCTCTTTGCCCTGCTCGGATTTCAGATTGATCGTGACCGACTTCTTGTTTGCATTCTGCGCCAGGAACGACGCACCCATGAGCCTGGCGCTAAGGTCGGGCGAGGCTCCGAGCTGTCGGGCAAGGTCCCCGCTGCCTGGAGTTTCGACCTTGATGACCTCCGCGCCGAGGAGAGCGAGCTGGTAGGCGCAGAAGGGGCCTGCCAGTACGTTCGTCAGATCGAGAACTCGTATCCCCTCGAGGAGCATCGTCAGCGCCTGATGAAGGGGTTCGGCACATCGAGGTCGCTCGACAGCCACACGGTCTTGGTGTCGAGATAGTCCTTGATCGCGTCCGGTCCGGACTCGCGCCCGATGCCGGACCGTTTGAAACCGCCGAAAGGCGACGTGAAACTCGTCGCCCTGTAATTGTTGACATAGATCGTGCCAGCCTTGAGGCGCTCGGTAACAAACATCGTCCGCTTGAGGCTCTGGGTCCAGACGCCAGCGGCGAGCCCATATGCGATGTCATTGCCGATCCTGACGGCTTCCTCTTCATCCTCGAAGCGTATGACGGACAGGACGGGCCCGAAGATCTCTTCCTGGGCGACACGCATCTTGTTCTCGACATTGGTGAAAATGGTTGGCTCTATGAACTGCCCGGGGCCAATGTCATTGCGGACCCCACCGCCGTACGCGAGAGTTGCGCCCTCCTTCTTCGCGATGTCGATATAGGAGAGGATCTTGTCGAACTGCGGCTTGGTCGCGACGGGGCCGATCTGGGTCGAAAGATCGGCAGGGTCTCCGATCTTCGCATCCTTGATGAAGTCGATCAGTCTACTGATCACCTCATCGTGGACACTTGCCTGGACGAGGAGGCGCGAACCCGCCTGACAAGTCTGTCCGGTCGCTGCGAAGATGCCCGAAACGATGCCCTTCACCGCCTGGTCAAGGTCGGCATCGTCGAACACGATGTTGGGCGACTTGCCGCCAAGTTCGAGCGTGACAGTCTTCATGCCGCGGGCTGCCGCTTCGTAGATTTTCTGGCCAGCGATCTCGCCGCCGGTGAAACCGATGTGCGCGACATCTGGATGGCTGACGAGCGGTTCGCCAACTTCGGGCCCAAAGCCGGTCACAACGTTGATCACGCCCGGGGGAATGCCGGCTTGAGACGCGATCTCGGCAAGTTCGATCATCGAGGCGGACGTGAACTCGGAAGGCTTGATCACGGCGGTGCAGCCCGCGGCAAGTGCAGGTGCCAGCTTCCAGCTGGTGAGCGTCAGCGGCGAATTCCACGGCGTGATGATGGCGACGACGCCCTTCGCCTCGTACACCGTATAGGCGAACACTCCGTCCTTGTCGGTCGGGATGACGGCGCTCTGCACCTTGTCCGCAAGACCCGCATAATAATGAAAATATTCGCCGAGATAGCGAACCTGGGCGTTCACTTCGGCGGCAAGCTTGCCGTTGTCGCGGCGCTCGATTTCAGCGAGGCGATCGGCATTTGCGACGATCGCATCGGCAAATGTGCGAAGGATCTTTCCGCGCTTGGAGGGCCGCAGTCGCGACCAGCCGTCGAACGCGCGTTTTGCGGCTGCGACTGCGGCTTCGACGTCTGCCGGCCCGCAGCGCCCCACGAGGGCCCAGCTCTTGCCGGTATAGGGATCCAGCGTCTCGAAATAGTCGCCTGACGAGGGAGCCTGCTCGGCGCCGTCTATATAGGGACCGTAGCGACGAAGTAGGTCACCGCCGGCGCGGTCGCTATTGGCTGGCGCGCCAATTTTTGTCTCTGTCGAAGCTGCCATCTCTTCCCTCGCTAGACGGATATTGTACGACATTATCTTTGTCGAGTCAGTTTTGCCGATGATCTTTAACCGATGCTCGTCCTCGACATCGCTGGCCGCGCCCCATAACATCAAACGATGCAATCCTCGCGATCATCGACCTCCCCGCGCCCGCGGAAAATTACCCGTCGGCCTACCGAAGAACTGAAGACTCGATTGCATCAGTCCCTCGCTCGCGAACTCGGGACGAAGATCGTTTCCGGGGAATACAGGCCGGGCGAGAGTCTGCCTGGCGAGATCGCGGCGAGCCAGTCGCACCAAGTGTCCCGCAATGCGTATCGCGAGGCGGTTCGGATCCTGGCTGCAAAGGGCCTCGTCGAAAGCAGGCAGAAGGCCGGCACGTTGGTGACCGAGCGGAACCGCTGGAACATGCTCGATCCGGACGTTCTCGACTGGACACTTTCGAGCAATCCGTCGGCCAGCTTCAGGGATGCATTGTTCGAGCTGCGATCGATCGTGGAGCCAGCTGCTGCCTCGCTCGCCGCGCAGCGTCGAAGCGATGACGACCTCGTCGCCATGGAGGAAGCGCTTGACGAGATGCGTCGCTGCGACCGCGACAGTCCCGAGGGAGAATTAGCCGACGAACACTTCCACGAGGCCATTTTCTCGGCTGCGGGCAACGACGTCCTTGGCCGGCTCGCAAGCATCATCTCGGCCTCCGTCAAGTTCGTCGCCGAATTCAAGCGCGAACAGCATATCGATCGCGACACCTGGCCGGATCACAAGGCATTGTTCGACGCGATCAGAACGCGTCGGTCCAGCCAGGCTCACGATGCGATGATGTTCCTCATCGCCCATGCGCGCGAGGACATCGAAGGCAGTCCGCCGCAGAGGCGGGTCGCCAAGCGCTAGGCGATCATTTCGGGCCGTAATGCGCGACGAGGAAGTCGGTGACTTTCTTGCTGTCCTCAGGCGTGATCTGCATCCCGTGATCGGCCATTCGGTCCATGGTCTCGGCCCATTCGTCGGCCGTCTTGTTCTGTGCAGTCACCGTATCGAGTGTGTGACATGCTGAGCAATGCTCCTGCAGCAGAGCAAGATCCACTCCAGCTTTGGCGAGCGATTGTCCCGGGGCCGGCGCGGCCGGCAAAGGCGGCGCCGCCTTCTTCGCACCTTGCGCAACCGCTGTTCCAGCGATCAGACTTGCCATGATGAGCGCGACATTTGCGTAGCTGATCTTCATTTCGAACCCTCTCGATAAATGCGCTATTTCACCTGGCTCAGAAATTTGGACATTCGCATTCGCGCGAGTGGCGGCAGCTTGCCGAGCGACGACAGAGCCGCAGCCCTGTTGGAAGCCGATCCCACTTCGACTAGACCGACCATGCCCATCGCGTAATGGGGAAGACACTTGTAGCCGTAGAGACCTGCACGCGTGAACTTCACCAGAAGGTCACTGTTCATCTTTCCCTTGAACATCGCGGCACCGGCCGGCGTCAGTTCGGGAATGCTCTCCACATTG
>DATMHD010000298.1:0-2364 GCA_035555075.1 Sphingomicrobium sp.
GCGGCGTCTGCTCGCATTTGCTCGCCGCCAGAAGCTCGAGCCGAAACCGCTGGATATCGATTCGCTGCGGCTGGCGGTTTCTGATCTGCTCACCCACACCCTCGGCGGCTTGATCAAGATCGAATGGGAGATCGCCGCCGACGCCTGGGAGGCCTATGTCGATCAGGCGCAGCTGGAACTTGCACTCGTCAACCTCATCATCAACGCCCGCGATGCCATGCCGAGCGGCGGAAGTGTCTGGGTCGTCGCGGACAACCGCACGGTAGCGACGAAAGAAGAATCAGGTCTGGAGCCCGGCGATTACGTGCGGATCGCAGTCCGCGACACGGGCACTGGAATCGAGCCCGACGTGCTTGACAAGGTCATGGACCCCTTCTTCACGACGAAGGCAGTCGGAAAGGGAAGCGGGCTTGGCCTCAGCATGGTTTACGGCTTCGCCCGGCAATCCAACGGCGCCTTCCACATCGAGAGCGAGTTCGGTGAGGGCACCACCGCAGAGCTTTGGCTGCCCCGGGCACCCGCCGACGCGGTGCGTGAGCCCGAACAGCGCGCACCCGAGCCGGGACTCCGGATCGAGCGCAATCTCGCAATCCTGCTCGTCGACGACCACACGCAGGTCAGAAGCACGACTGCCGCACTTCTCACCGATCTCGGCCATAAAGTGATCGAAGCCGAGGACGGAACCGAAGCCCTAAAGGTCCTGCAGGAGGGCACCTGCGAGTTCGACTTGCTGATCAGCGATTATGCGATGCCCGAGCTCTCCGGCACGGATTTCCTCCGAAAAGCGCATAAACTGTGCCCCGACGTGCCGGCACTGATTGTGACCGGCTATGCCGAAGCCGAAGCCATCGGTGATCGGCCGAAGGGCGTTACGATCCTTCAAAAGCCCTTCACGCCGGCGGCGCTAGAGGCGGCAATCGCCAAGCTTTGCGACGAACGATTACCGTCGGTGCCGGCCAAGAAGCGGAAATCGCGTTTACAACCAAGCGTGACGCAATAGCGGCAGTCCGCGCAACGTTTGCTCTGCCAATACATTGGCTTTGAAACTGCGGAGCCGATTCAAATGGCGGTAGGCGATGCCGGACGCTCGAAATCCACGGATGACGTTAGATCGGACCTTTCGGAGGGTCTGAAGAGCTGCACAAAGCTTCTCGCGAGCTATCGGGAGGTGTTCAGTCACGAGCGCCGTCAATCCACGAAGGGGTGGAAGCGCTGACGGCGCGGCGCTACGTGCCGGCACCGAATGAGCTTCGATATTCACATCGTCGGTGGCGGGCTGGCCGGGTCGGAGGCTGCATGGCAGCTGGGCGAAGCTGGGCTGAAGGTGCGGCTGTCGGAGATGCGCGGCGGGGGCAATACGACGCCTGCGCACGAAACGGACCGCCTCGCGGAGATGGTCTGTTCCAACAGTTTCCGCTCGGACGATGCCGAGCACAATGCCGTCGGGCTTCTCCATCAGGAGATGCGCGATCTCGATTCGCTCATCATGCGCTGCGCCGACAAGCACAAAGTGCCAGCCGGCTCGGCACTGGCCGTCGACCGCGGGGGCTTTGCCGCCGAAGTGACGAGGGCGATCGAGAGTCACCCCAACGTCGAGATCGTCCGCGAGCGGATTGATTTCCTTCCTGATCACCCCACGATCATCGCAACAGGTCCGCTCACCGGGTCGGCGCTCGCAGAGGCGATTGCGGCCGAGACAGGGCAGGGCGCGCTTGCGTTCTTCGATGCCATCGCCCCGATCGTCCACAAGGACAGCATCGACATGGACGTCGCCTGGATGGCGGCTCGCTGGGACAAGGGTGGCAAGGATTATGTGAACTGCCCGCTGGACAAGGCGCAGTACGAGGCCTTCGTCCAGGCGCTGAACGAAGGCGAGAAAACCGAGTTCAAGGATTGGGAGCGCGACACGCCCTATTTCGAGGGCTGCATGCCGATCGAAGTCATGGCGGAGCGTGGCGTTGATACTCTTCGCTACGGCCCGATGAAGGGAGTCGGTCTGGACGATCCGCGCACTGGCCGCTGGCCCTACGCGGTGGTTCAGCTGCGGCAGGACAACGCGCTCGGAACGCTGTGGAACATGGTCGGCTTCCAGACCAAGCTTAAGCATGGCGAGCAGGTGCGGATCTTCCGCATGATTCCGGGCCTGGAACAGGCCGAATTCGCGCGGCTGGGCGGAATCCATCGCAACAGCTTCATCAATTCGCCCCGCCTTCTGGACCAATGGCTGAGGCTGAAGTCGAAGCCGAACATCCGCTTCGCCGGCCAGATTACGGGTTGCGAGGGCTATGTCGAAAGCGCTGCCGTTGGCCTCATCGCGGCCCGCTTTGCCGCAGCCGAGCTTAGTGGAACCACGATGCCCGCACC
>DATMHD010000299.1:0-3526 GCA_035555075.1 Sphingomicrobium sp.
GGCTTTGGGAAGTCCGGAACTGCGCCCACGCCCGCTGCCAGGCGTTCCGCAGCTCGACGCTCGTGGCCGTCCCGCCGGAAACCATCACGGGGATCAGGAGCATCGGGGCGGAATGCTCGGCCTGTCCTCCTTCGACGCCGAGGAATTCCGCGGCGCGCGCCCGGTCGAAGAGCACTCCAAGGTCCGCGATGTAACGATTGGGCCCGATCTGCTCCCGTTCGACGTTGATCGAGCTCACGATCTGGTCGAGCGCCGAATCCGGAAGGCTCGGAGCCTGCGAGACCGGCGTCCCGTGCATCTTCGCCCAGAGGAGCCTGAAACCCTCGCGCTGAGCGATGCGCCATCCGGCATAGCGGGCACTTTGGGCATCCGAGCCGCCCACATCGACATGGATGCCGCCGATCTCAAGCGTGTTCGAACTGTCCAGGGGAAGGATACCGCGGTCACTGGTTTCGAGCTGCGCGTAGAGCGCGCCGGCAAGACCGGCGACGGCGAAGAGCAGCAAAACAGGGAGTGCGAAACGGCGTACAATCATTCGGGGACGTCTTTTGGCGATAACGGCGTGGAAATCCAAGCGGCTTGTCTCTACTGCCCGCGGCGATGAGCGAGAAGCCGCTGACTTATGCCGATGCCGGCGTGTCGATCGATGCAGGAAATGCGCTGGTCAAAGCGATCGGCCCGCTTGCCCGTTCGACCGCAAGGCCCGGTGCTCAGGCCGAGCTTGGAGGATTCGGGGGCTTCTTCGACCTCAGGGCCGCCGGCTATAGGGATCCGTTGCTCGTTGCTGCGAACGACGGCGTGGGGACCAAGCTCAAGCTTGCGATCGAAACCGGCTGCCACGGGGGCGTCGGCATCGACCTTGTCGCAATGTGTGCGAACGACCTGATCGTCCAGGGCGCGGAGCCGTTGTTCTTCCTCGATTATTACGCGACCGGAAAGCTCGAGAATCCGGTTGCAGCAAGCGTTGTCGCCTCGATCGCCGAAGGATGCCGCCGTGCCGGCTGCGCCCTTATCGGTGGTGAAACGGCTGAGATGCCCGGCATGTACGCGCCTGGCGATTATGATCTTGCAGGTTTCTGTGTGGGTGCGGTTGAGAGGGACAATGTCGTCACCGGAAAGGATATCCGCGCGGGCGACCTGATCCTTGGCCTTGCAAGCTCCGGCGTGCACAGCAACGGCTTCTCGCTCGTGAGGCGGATCATCGAACAGGAAGGATGGCAATTAGAGCGCTCCTTCCCGTCCGAGGACGGTCGGAGCCTCGCCTCTGCCCTCCTGGAGCCCACCCGTATCTACGTCCGTTCGCTTCTTCCGCTCGTGCAGCATGGGATGATCAAGGGCCTCGCGCACATCACCGGCGGCGGCCTCCTCGAGAACATCCCGCGCATCCTCCCAAAGGACCGGCATGCAATTGTGGATGTCTCACGATGGCAGCTTCCGTTGATCTTCTCCCTCCTTCAGCAAGGGGGGCGGATCACACCCGAGGAGATGGCGCGAACCTTCAACTGCGGCATCGGCATGGCCGTGGTCGTTGCGGCCGAAGCGCTCGAGCATGTCACGAACAACCTCGAGGGCGCAGGAGAGACGGTTGTGGAAATCGGGCGCATCGAGGAAGGCACCCGCGGCTGTACCGTCCGGGGGCATGGAGGGGCATGGAATTCGAACGGGGACTGGTCCGCCACCTACCATGCGTGACCGCCGGCGCGTTGCAATCCTGATTTCGGGGCGAGGAAGCAACATGCGTGCCCTTGTCGAGCAGGCGAGCGGCTATTGCGTCGCGCTGGTGGCATCGAACAAGCAAGATGCGCCAGGTCTCGACTGGGCGCGCGGCCATCACCTCGATACCTGGGCCCTGGACAGCAAGGGATTGGCCAAGGAGGAATTCGACCGGGAGATGAGCCGGATTCTCGACGAGCGGGGAATCGGGACGATTGCACTAGCAGGGTTCATGCGCATCCTCTCGCCCTGGTTCGTGCACGAGTGGCGTGGCCGGATCCTCAACATCCACCCGTCCCTGCTTCCAAAATATCGCGGCCTCGACACCCATCGACGGGCGCTCGAGGCCGGCGATCCCTCGAGCGGCTGCTCGGTTCATATCGTCACCGAGGAGCTCGACGCGGGAGAGGTCCTGGGACAAGCCGAGGTTCGGATCGAGGCCGGCGACACTCCTGCCTCCCTCGAGCAGCGCGTGCTTGCAGCCGAACATCGGCTATATCCAAAAGTCTTGGGTGAGTTCGTGACGAGATGAGCGATCTTCTGCAGAAAGTCCGCGACGCCGCGCTTGAATTGCCCGAGACCGAGGAGCGTCTCTCGCACGGGCAGCCCACCTTCTTCGTTGCCGGCAAGCAGTTCGCGCAATTTCGCGAGGATCATCATGGGTACGCCAAGACCGTCGTCTGCGTGAAGATCGGCAGCCTCGATGAGCAGGCGATGCTGCTCGAAGCAGATCCTGCAACCTATTCCAGGCCCGCCTACCTCCGGAGCTGGATTTCGATCGACCTCGCTGCACCAAACGTCGACTGGGAACAGGTCACGGACCGGATCGCGCAGAGCTGGGAACTTGCCGCGCCGCGGCGGCTGTTGGAGGCTGGCGGGCGATGACCGACGAAAAGGCACGCCGCCGCTGGGTCACCCTTGGCGAGCTCATCGCATTGGCAGCGCTGGTCGTGTCCGCGTTCGGCGTCTGGATCGCATGGAAAAGCAGCAAGGAGGAGAAGTCGACGCGGATCGTCGAACAAAGATCGTCCGTTCCGCTCGCGCTTCGCGCCAGTAGCGACGGCGATGGACGCACGCTCATGATCATGCCCGCTGACCCATCGCACGGTCTCGAGGGACTGACGATAAGCATCAAGGGGACGTCTCCCATCGACGTCGGCAGTGACGGCCGGCTTGCCGCGAGCGACGTTGAAGCCGCGTTGAAGGGCCGCGAAAAGGAACCCAAGGACGTTCCACTTCGTGTTCCGGTCCGGATTGACGCACGCTACGTCGAGGCGGGCAACGACCGCAAGGCCAGCGGCAGTTACGAGCTGCGGTACAAGTGGGAGGGCGGCGGACTGTTTAGCAGTCGCTCCTTGCATTTCGTCGGCCTCAGCCGAGCCTGAGCCTTGTTCCTCACTCTCCCGTCGGCTGCCGAGGCCCTGCTGGTTCTCGCGGAGATCGGGGTATTGGTCCGTGTCCTCCTTCGCCCGCACCGGGAACCTGCTTCGCGCCTTGCCTGGATCAGCGTCGTCATCGCGCTCCCGCTCGTTGGGATCATTGCCTATCTTATTCTCGGAGAAACACGGATCAGCGGCCGGCGCCGGGAGCATGGCCGCGACATCGATGCCGCGCTGCCGCGTCCAAGAGGCGACCAATCCTGCCTGAGGTCACTTGAGGCCGGACCGCACAGGGCACCCTTCGCGCTCGCGCGGACGGTCAATTGCCTCGAGGCCACCTGCGGCAACACCGCCCGGCTTGCCAAGGACAGCAATGCCGCAATCGACGAAATCGTCGCCGACATCGATGCGGCAAAGGAGCATGTCCACCTCTG
>DATMHD010000300.1:0-4650 GCA_035555075.1 Sphingomicrobium sp.
CTGTGGCCAATTGCGATTTGAACTTCGCAGGTAGCGGTTGCCGGAAGGTCGAGTTCGTCATGCCTAGCGGCAGGAAGATGTGCTTCTCGACATAATCGTCGAACGGCTCGCCCGATGAGCGCTCGACAATGTAGCCGGCGAGCGCCGTCGCATAATTGGAATATGCAGGCGTCGTTCCTGCATCATAGACGCGCTTGGGAAGTGCGCGCTTCAGGAAGTCGCCGAGGGGCTTAAGGTGGCCCTCATCGTAGAAAATGACGTCCTTTGCCCACTCCTCGAAGCCCGACGTGTGGGTCATGATCTCGCGAAGGGTGACGGGCTGGCCCTTCCTCGGCGGAATCTTGAAATCGAGGTAGCGATTGCCGTCGGTGTCGAGGTCGAGGTTTCCCTGCTCGACCTGCTGCATCACTGCTGTCCAGGTTACGAGCTTGGAGACCGAACCTGGACGGAAGAGGGTCCGGTCGGGATCGACAGGCGTGTGCTTCGCAACGTCGGCATAGCCGTAGCCGCGCGCCGTCAGGAGCTTGCCGTCCTTGACGATGGTGACGACTGCGCCCGGGATGTCGCCGCTGTGCATGGCGTAGGGCATGTATCCGTCCAGCCATACGTCGACATCCTCCTTGCTGAGCGCATGCGATGAAGTCTGCGACAAGGGGGCGGAGGGCGGCGAAGGCTGCGCAGGTGCGCCTTGCGCCTTGCGCGCCTCGGTAGGCGCTATCATGTTGCTGTTCTGACCGACCGCGGCGCTTGCTGCCAACGCCAGCGCCCCCACGACTCCAATCGCAAAGCCCCTCATTCCTGAATCCCTCCCCGGACCACGAAACCCCGTTTCGCCCCACGCTTCCGCATCGAGACGTTTGTTCCGTTCAGGCTTTTTTATCCCGATTAGAGAATTGGTCAACGGACTCTTGTATCGAGCGCCTGTTTCGCCAAATGAACGCCATTATCGGGAGCCCTGAGAGCCCGTGGAGGACCGAATTGCGCGGCCGCGCGCTTCGGTGCTACGCGTCAGCTCGCTCGGGTTGTGGCAGTGTTGGAGGTGGAATGACGAAGTCGCGCTCGACGCTCGGCTCAGTGATCAGGCGACTTCGTGACAGCAAAGGCTGGACCTTGCGCGAAATGAGCAAGGAAACCGGGATCCCCTTGTCCACCTTGTCCAAGGTCGAGCACAACCGACTGACCCTCACGTACGACAAGCTTCAGGAACTTAGCGCCCGGCTGAAGATCCGGATGAGCGACCTGTTCGCCGAAAGCGAGGCTGCAGCGAGTGCTGCTCCGGTCACCGCGCGGCGAAGCATTGGGACCAGGGAAACGGCGTTTCGGGTCCAGACCGCCAATTACGATTATTATTATCTCTGCACTGAGCTTCGCCGCAAGCGGATGGTCCCCAATACGACTGTCATCCGGGCTCGCTCAATCGACGAGTTCGGCGAGCTGGTTCACCACGACGGCGAGGAGTTCATTTATGTCCTCAAGGGGCAGGTGATCGTCCATACCGAATTCTACGATCCGGTTACGCTCGAGGAAGGACAGTCGATCTACATCGATTCAAATATGGGTCATGCCTATCTCGCCGGGCCCGACTGCGAGGAAGCCGTGACGATCGCCGTTATGTCGAGCGCGGAGGATGATCTGATGGACTCGCTCATGACCATCCACAACAACGATCGCTGATCAATGCGTCTGGCGGCGCCCTGCGGGGCGCCGTCCCCTGCCCCTCCTATTTCCAGGTGGCTCCGAGAAGTCGCCGGAAATTCCCGCCGAGCACGCCCCTGATGTCGGCATCGGAGTAACGACGCCGGACCAGCTCATCGACGAGATTGTACATCTTCGTAGGCCCGCTGAACCCCTCGATGTCGATCTTGTCGCGGAACCCGTAGCTTCCCTTGTAGCCCGCCTTCAGCATCTTGTACTGGTCGGGCGCCATCTTGTCGTATCCGTAGAGGTCGGCGTCAGTCCCGATCCCCACATGGTCGATGCCGATGAGCTTGGCGACGTGATCGATATGGTCCACGACATTTGCAATCGTTGTCGGCTCGGCTCCGGTCACGAAGTTGCGGACGCCGGTGATGCCCATCACTCCGCCTTTGGCTCCAAGTGCCCTGATCGCCTCGTCGGTTTTGGTGCGCGGATGATTGTTGAGCGCCCGGCAGTTGCCGTGCGTGATCGCGATGGGCACCGGCGAAGCCTCGATCGCATCGAGCGTCGTTCGATCCCCGCAATGCGACGTGTCGACCAGCATGCCCGCCTCGTTCATCGCCTTGACGATCGCAACTCCAAAGTCGCTCAATCCGCCATCCACCCGTTCCGTGCATCCCGAGCCGATCCGGTTCTGGCTGTTGTACGTCAGCTGTGAGCAGCGCTGCCCGAGCCGATAGAATTCGGCGACATCCTTGGTCGTCCGGAAGTGGTCGGAATCCTGCACTCCCATAATGACCGCGACCCTGTGCTCGCTCTTGGCGCGGTTGATGTCGACAGCGTCGCGCACAAGCGTGAACACATGGTCATTATGGCTCACGAAGGCGCCCCAGCCCGCAAGAAACTCGAGGACTTCGGAATAGGCCTCACGCCCGCCGATCCCGAACGAATTATGGAAGGCAGTGATGCCGCTCCTCTTGAAGTCTGCAGCCTGCGCGTCGCTAAGCTTGGTCGCGACAGTCTCGGGGCGAAGGTCGAGGCTGAGCGGCCCCAGCATATCGATGACGATCGAACTCTCGACGAGATCGACCGTGCGCCTGGAATAGGGCTTGGGCACCGCCGCATGCACCTGGAACATTCCGCGGTTGATCATCGGGAATGCGACCATTCCCCCGGCCAACGCACCCTTGATCAGCGAACGACGCGACAATCCGGACTTTTTCATGCGGCTTCCCTTTACGTTTACGCCTTCTTGCACCGGCGGCATGGACCCAAGGCGCTTGCGACCTATTGCTTGAGATGCGTGTCGAGGAATCGCACCGCCGCGCTGTCGACCCGGAGCCACGTGTCGTAGCGAAGGAAGCCATGCACTTCGTTGGGGATGATCAGTTCCTCGAACGGCGTTCCTTGCGCTTCGAGCCTCCGCGCAAGATCGACCGTCTGCTCGAACTTCACGTTGCGGTCGTCATCGCCCTGGACGAGGAGCACTGGTGAGCGCCAGGTCTTGAGCGCCGCCATTGGCGAGCTGATGAAGGAAATCCGGCGAAGCTCGTCGAAATCCTCCTGCTCGTAGCGCTGTGGGGCCGATCGTCCGATCGACCAGTCGTGCACGCCGTGGAGGTCGACGCCCGCCTTGAACAGGTTGCTGTCGCGGGCAAGCGCCTGCGCGGTCAAAAGGCCGCCATAGGAACCGCCCCAGATGCCGATGCGCGAGCGATCGACCTCCGGCAGCGACTGCAGGAAATGCGCTCCTGCAACCACGTCCTGATATTCGCTGTTACCGGTCGCACCCGCTTTGTCGGGATGCTGGAAATCGCGTCCATAGCCGATCCCCAGCCGGTAATTGACCGAGAGCACGACATAGCCCCTCGATGCCAGATACTGGTTCATCGCGTAGCTGTGCGTGTAATAGTCCATGTAGGACCAGCCGAGCAGCATCTGCCGTGGCGGACCGCCATGGACAAAGATGATTCCGGGATGGGAAGGTGCCCCGTCCCGCGGCAGGAAAAGCTGGCCGTGGATGAGCAGCCCGTCTCGGGCCTTGAACGTCACGGACTGCGGGATCACCAGCGATGCGGACGGGAAATCGGGATCGCTTGCGGTGAGAAGCTGCGGATTGCGCGCGCTCTCGTCGGCAATGGCGACCCGCGGCGGAATTTGCGGGGTCGAGCTGATGTAGGCGATGCGCCCGCCAAGCGCGGCCGGTAGCCACTCCTGCCCGATTCCGCTCGTCAGGGCGATTGGCCCTGGACGCTCGACGTCCACCTTGAGGACGTGCCGCCGGTCGATGTCGCCAGGCGTTCCGCCCACATTTGCACTGAAAAGCAGCGTTCGCCGGTCCGGCGCCATCGTGACATGCTCGACCATATAGTCGCCAGGTGTCAGGAGAAGCGGTGTGCCGCCCGTCGCAGGGACCGAATAGAGGTGGGCCCAGCCGTCCATTTCCGCGCGGAACGTGAGGCGGTCGCCAGCGCCCCACATCAGGAACAGGCCGTCAGGAACCGCAGGATAAGAGCCGCGATCGGTCCTGGGGCTCTGCCATACGAGGCCCGCACTGCCGTCCTGCGCGGACGCAACCCAGATCGAGAAGGGATTGGGGACCTTGAGGCGCGGCGAGGTGAGGATGTCCGGGATGCCGTTCCGCCGGATGAAGGCGATCTTGCTTCCGTCCGGCGACCAGACAGGGGAATCGTCGAAGGCGGTGACCGGCGCAAGCCATGTGATCGGTCGGTCAGGCCCCGAATAGATACCGATGAAGCTATGGTCGCCGCGGTGCGAGACAAAGGCGAGCCTTGTCCCATCCGGCGACCATTCGAGCTGGTCCACCTTGCCCCGGTCATAGAAAAGCTTCTCGGGCTTTGCTGAACCGTCGGACTTGACCGTCCACACCTGATTGTCGCGGATGAAGGCGATCGCTCCCTTGCTCGAGACGCTGGGTTCCTCGCCTTCCCCGACCTTGACCGGCGCGCCGCCGTCGGTTGATGCCCAGATTTCCATCTCCGGCTTGGTGAC
>DATMHD010000301.1:0-2885 GCA_035555075.1 Sphingomicrobium sp.
CTCGACGCCCGGCCATACCTCCAACCACCTCTGCTTCGCCTATCGGGGCGCCCTTTTCAGCGGCGACCACGTAATGGGTTGGTCAACGACAGTGGTCGTGCCGCCGGACGGAGATATGGCCGCATATATGCGCAGTCTCGATAAGCTCAGGCATCGAGACGACCGCATTTATTATGCAGCGCACGGACCAGCGGTTGAAAAGCCTCGGCAATATGTCCGCCATCTGGTCGGCCACAGGCTCCAGCGCGAGAAGCAGATCCTGAAGTTGATCGCTGAGCGGCCCCGGCGTGTTCCCGACATTGTGGCCGACGCCTACCCCGGTCTTGATCCGCGCCTGGTGACTGCGGCAGGTGGGTCCGTGCTTGCCCATCTCCGGGACCTTGAACGGCGCGGCCTCGTAGCGCAGCAAGGGGATCTATGGACAACCGTCTGAACCGGCCACTCGTACTTGCGATGGTCGCCGTTGCACTGCTGCTCGGCGTGCTCGTTGGGGCAGCTACGGGACTTGCCAGCCGGATCTTTGGTGGCGCCAACCCGAAGACGATTGCATCCGCGAGCCTCGAATCGATGCGGGCGCAAAATCGCCTGACGGTCTTTGCAGCTCGCTACGTCTCGGTCGTCACGAGCCAGGAGAACCGCCTCGGCGGTCTCCTCAGCTCAGAGAGAACGCTGATCCTACCGGGCGATGTCCGCTATGAACTCGACCTGTCGAAGCTTCAGCCGAACGACGTCGCCTGGGACGGATCGGCGCATACGCTGAAGGTCCGGCTTCCCGAGGTCGAGGTCGCTGGTCCCGACGTCGATATCAATGCGGTCAAGGAATATGGGGGTGGCGGCGTTTTCTCGACCCTCACCAATGCCAACCAGCAACTCGATTCCGCCAATCGGCAGAAGGCGGTCTCGGATTTGCGCAAGCAGGCGACCGCGGCAATGCCGATGCAGCTTGCGCATCAGGCGGCCCGGATGGCGATTGAGCGGAGCTTTGCGATGCCCTTGCTTGCAGCGGGCTTCAAGGATGTGAAGGTCCTCGCGCGCTTCCCGACGGAAGGAGACAACGACGCTTCCTATATCGACCTGTCGACACCATATGAGGAAGCAATTCAGGAAGCGGAGCGGCGCAGGGCCGCTCAAGGGCAAAGATGACCGTTCAAACCCCCATTCTCAAGGGCCTCGACCTGATTGCGGAGATCGAGCGGCTGAAAGCCGAACGAAACGCGGTCATCCTTGCCCATTATTACCAGAAACCAGAAATCCAGGACCTTGCGGACTTCGTTGGTGACAGCCTCGATCTGTCGCGAAAGGCCGCTGAAACGGATGCCGATGTGATCGCCTTCTGCGGTGTCCGCTTCATGGCGGAAACCGCAAAGATCCTATCGCCCGAGAAGACCGTGATTCTTCCGGACATGGATGCCGGCTGCAGCCTCGAAGATTCTTGTCCGCCGGACCAGTTCGCTGCATTCCGCGCCGCCCATCCGGATCATATCGCACTTACGTACATCAATTGTTCCGCCGCCGTGAAAGCGCTTTCGGACATCATTGTCACAAGCAGCAGCGCCGGCATCATTCTGGGGCAGATCCCGAGGGAGCAGAAGATCATCTTCGGCCCCGACCGGCACCTCGGAGGTTATCTCGCGCGCAAGACCGGTCGCGAGATGCTCCTCTGGCCCGGCATCTGCATCGTTCACCAGGCCTTCAGCGAGACCGAACTCCTGAAGCTCAAGGCGGAATATCCGACCGCCCCCGTCGCGGCCCACCCGGAATGCCCTCCGCACATTGTCGACCATGCGGATCTCGTGGGTTCGACCAAGGCGATCCTGGATTTCGCATTGAGCAGCGATGCCGACACCATCCTTGTCGCGACCGAACCGCACATCATTCACCAGATGCAAAAGGCCGCCCCGGGCAAGACCTTCATCGGCGTGCCGGGCGGAGACGGCAACTGCAACTGCAACATGTGTCCCTACATGGCTCTCAACACACTCGAGAAGCTGTATGTGGCGCTGCGCGATCTTGAGCCGAGGATCGAGCTTTCGCCCGAAGTGATGGAACGAGCGCGAGTTCCGCTCGAACGCATGCTCGAGATGGCCGGTCGGACGGTTGGCCAAGGGGACGTCGGGAAGCCTCTATTGCCCATCATCGATCATCCAGGGGAGATCGATCCGGCGATCAGCGGAGACTGATTGGCCCTCGGCCCGTAGGGGATTTCGTCGTGTTCAGCGGCCACTGGGTCGTTTCGGCATTAAAACGGAACAGGGGAGCGCCAAGGCCGTTAACAGCCTGGGTTGACGCGCTGCTGTACGTCTACGGATGTGCACGGCCCGCCGTAACCAACCGCCATTGCGAAACATGCAGCAAAAATTCTCGTTAGAATGGCGAAACAACGAGAGAGAGACTGATAGATGCGCAAACTGAACAAGATTGTCACCGCCGCTGCCCTCGCGGCTACCGCAGCGGGCGCGATCGCGGTGCCCGCGGACGCGCGCTCGCGTCACCGGCATTATTACAGCAGCACCCGGTACCACTATAAATATTGCCGCCGATCCTCTGCTGCGACCGGAAAGGTCGTCGGCGGCGTAGCGGGTGCTGTGGTCGGCCACAGCCTGCTCGGGCATGGGCTTTTGGGCACTGCCGCTGGCGCGGTCGGCGGCGTGGTGGCCGGAGGTGCCATCGATCGCACCATGACCGCTCCCCGGCGCTGTTATTACCGTTAAGCGTTGAAGCGGGCTCATGCCCGCCTACGCACAGCAACATGAGACAGTGCGGCCGCGCGAGCGCATTACTGCGCTTGTCGCGGCCGCAATCATCCAGGCAGGACTCGCCATTGCGCTGCTCAGGGGGTTCCACGTCGACGTCACTCGGCCGGGCGAAATCGTCGAGCGGCTTGT
>DATMHD010000302.1:0-2273 GCA_035555075.1 Sphingomicrobium sp.
CCACCAAGCAGGCTCCCCTTCCCGCTAATTATCCCGGGAAATGGGAGACGGGTGTGTTGCCGTATAATGGCCGCACACGATGGATCATGCCGGCGCCGCTGCTCGAAACGCCGCTACCATCGGCACGAATCGTCGGAAGCGAACCGGCGGGCGCGGGCCGCCGGCTCCGCCTCATCCTGTCGCCGGGGGGAGCCAACGGCATTTCGATCCGCTTCCCCAAGGACGCGAAGGTATTGGCGCTTGGTCTTCCAGGAGCAGTCATCCCGATCCCTCCCAAGGGCGAACCTGACAAGGCCCTCCTCCGCTGCACCGGGCGGTCATGCGAGGGGCTTGAGATCGAGCTCGTCCTTGGCGACCGGAAACCAGTCGAAGCCGAACTCTTCTCAAGCCTCTTCGGCCTTCCGCCCGACGCTCGGCCGCTGGTCGCCGCAAGACCTGCCGATGCCATTCCCCAATATGCTCCCGACCAGACGATCACGCGCGCCCTCGTGAGGCTCTGACGAATCGACCTCTTTGTGGTATGCGTCCCTTCAGGCGCCCGGCGCCTGTTGCGTCGGACGGCACCGTTCAAGGAGGTGTCATGGCGACCAACACGATCGCGCGCGGCGGCCAGTCGCGTAAATCCACTCAAGTGCGTGTGCGCAGGATCAGCAATCAGGATTTGAGCTACTCCCTCCGGCGAGGGCTCGACGATTTCCTGACCTTTCGCGGAGACATCGTGTTCGCGGGCGTGGTCTATACAGTGATTGGCCTTGCAGCCGTGGTGATGACCGCAAGCGCGCCGCTCATGCCCTTCTTCCTTCCGGTCGTTGCCGGCGTCGGCCTCCTCGGTCCACTTGCCGCGGTCGGTTTCTATGAGCTCGCCCGTCGGAGGGAAGCGGGACACGAGGACCTCCACTGGTTCAATTTCCTCGATGTGAGGAAGCGACCGTCCGCGGATGAAATCGGCATCGTTGCCGGCCTCCTGCTCCTCATCTTCTTCCTTTGGCTCCTCGCCGCAGGAGCACTCTATGCGCTCCTGTTCGGCTGGGCTGCGCCGACCTCGATCCCCCAATTCCTCGGGACCATCCTGACGACCCCCAAGGGCTGGCTATTGATCGCCGCGGGCGGCGTTGTTGGAGCAATCTTTGGATGGATCGTGGTTGCCTTGAGCGTCGTCTCGCTGCCGATGCTTGTCGATTGCAAGCTCAGCGCTTCGGAAGCAGTTTCCGCCTCCTGGCGCGCGGCGCATGAAAACAGGGGCGAGCTGGTCCGTTGGGGCATCATCGTTGGTGCCCTCCTCGTCCTCGGCTCAATCCCGCTGTTTGTCGGCCTGGCATTCGTGCTGCCCTGGCTCGGCTATGCGACCTGGCACCTTTATACCCGGCTCATCGACCGGGAGGCGCTCGGGAGCCGCTGCGTCCCCTAATCGTCGCGCTTCCCGAGCACCTTGTCGTCGAGGAAGCGAGTGATCGTCGTCCAGACGTGGGTCTGGGGCCCCTCGCCCGCGATCGCATGCGTCGCGCCAGGATAGGCCATCATCTGGAAAGGATGCTTGGAGGACTGGAGGCGGGCATAGAGCTCGGTGCTGTTCTGGAACACCACATTGTCGTCCGACATGCCGTGGACCAGCAGCAATGGATCGCGGATCTTGACCGCGTCCTCGAGCGCATCGGAGCTCTTGTAGGGCCTGGGATCAAGCTCGGGATTGCCAAGATATCGCTCGGTGTAGGCCGTGTCGTAGAGCTCCCATTTGGTGACCGGTGCGACGGCGGCGCCCGCTGCGAACACGCCCGGCGCCTTCTCGAGGAGCTTTAGCGTCATGTATCCGCCGTACGACCAGCCCATCACCGCGATCTTGCGAGGGTCCACGAACGGCCGCCGCTTCAGCCACTCAACGCCGGCGAGCTGATCCTGGACTTCGGCATCGCCCATGTTGCGGTAAACGGCGCCCTCGAACTTGGTCCCACGGCGGTTGGTCCCTCGATTGTCGATCGTGAAGACGATCCAGCCGCGATCGACCAGCGCTTCATGGAGCGGAAGCTGGCCGTACCAGGCGTCGGTCACCTGCTGTCCGTGAGGACCGCCATAGACATAGAAGAAGACGGGATAGCGCTTGCCTGGTTCGATTGTCGGCGTGAGGAGACGATAGTAGAGCTTCGAGCCGTCCGGTCCTGCAATGCTCCCGAACGTGGGCTTCACATGGCTGTCGAGGTAGGGCGCGTAAGGATGCGAGGCGTTCAGTGCATTCTCCTCGATCCAGGCGAGGCGCTGGCCCTTCACGTCGGCAAGAT
>DATMHD010000303.1:0-4022 GCA_035555075.1 Sphingomicrobium sp.
GGAACACCTTCATGACGATCGGCTCGACGTTCGTGCTTCCGCCAGGGCCTTCGATCAGCCGGCGACCGGGACTTACCCCGAGCGGTCCGATTGCAAAATCAGCTCGTCCGGCAAGGTCAACCAGCTTCAGCATTTGCCCCGGCTCGCCCCCCGCTGGTCACGAGATGATCACAACATGATCGGCTGTCCATCATGGCACATCAGATGCTCCAATTCTACGGACCGCCCCAATCCAGGAGCGGGAGGCAAACCCATGAGAGCGGGCGCTTTTTGCAAGTTCATGCTCGCAAGTGCGGCCATGGTGCTCGTTGCCGCCTGCGGCGGCGGAGACGGGGGCGGCATGTCCTTCATTCCAGCGCCCCCCGCCACGCCGACGCCGGCGCCGGCGCCGGCTCCGGCAGTCGCGGGCAACGTCGTCATTTTCCAGCAGCCCCCTGTAGGCCAGTTCGCCTCGACCGGTGTCTGGACGAATCTTTATTCGGCAACCTTGTCGGAGAACGGCCGCTTCACCGGGATAGAAAGCCACGCAACGGCGCAGCCCAGCATCCGCTACACCGCTGACGGCCTCTATGAAGTGAAGCTGCCCGGCGAGGATTATCTGAAGCTGGCGCACAGCTCGGCCATCGCCAACCCTGCTCCCGATGATCCGTTTCTCATCCTCCAGCCGGATCTCAGCCGCAAGTTCACGCTCGACCATTCACAGAGCGGTTTCCGCTATTCGGCAATGGGCACCTGGAGCCGGCCCGATCTCGATTTCGGGTTCACGACGGACTCAGGAACCCTCGCCTTTGGAGTGCCGACCGCGAGCGGCTCGGTCCCCCTCGCGGGGACTGCGACATATGAAGGCGTGGTCGCGGGCCTGACAGACGCCAAGTTCCTCGACGCGCCCACTAACAGCTGGTCCCTGCGGCCTGCCGGCGGGAGCGTCACGCTCAATTTCGGCTTCGCCAACGGCTCGCTCGGGGGAGAGATGTCCCTTTTCGTCAATGGCGACTTCGACCCCGTCAACGTGGGCAGGTTCGCCTTTACGCAGACGGTCTTCTCGCGCGGAAGCACCGGCTACTCGGGGAGCTTCGCAACGAACCTCCAGGGGTTCAACTTCTTCAGCGGCAGCTTCACCGGCCCCAACGCCGACGAGACGATCGGGAGCTGGGCAGTGCCGTTCCAGATGAACGGCGAGAGCCATCAGGCAATCGGCGCCTGGATGGCGAGGCACCAATAGCAAACCAGCCATTCCAACGGAGAGAGATGAAATGAAAACGCATGTCACCCGCGATTGCCTGCTTCTTGGTGCGACAATGCTTCTTGCGGCATGCGGCGGTGGCGGGAGCGGAGTGTCCTTCACTCCGGCCCCGCCCTACACCCCGCCGCCGCCTCCGCCGAATCCGGGGCCGCCGCCAGTTCCTTCCGGGCCGATCGGCCTTCAGAGCGCAGCACCGTTCAAGACGGTAAGCGCCGGGGGCAACATGTCGGTCGGGACGGATGCCGTCCAGTTTTCCTATTCCGCCAGCGACAATCGCTACACGGTCACCATTCCTGGCTCTCAACAGGGGCAGCTGGTGACGACCGGCGCGAACGGCTCCTACAATGGTACCGTCTGGACCAACATCAACTCGACGGTGAACGACGTGACCGTCGGTTCGACATCGGCCAAACAGGACGTGTTCGTCGTCCTGGATTGGCCGGCGTCCTCGAGCTTCAAATACACCAGCATGGCCCGCTGGTGGGACAGAACGGAAACCACGGGAACCACCCGCGCGGGCGTTTTCGCCTACGGCATCCCGACCGCCCAAGGTGACGTGCCGCTGAGCGGCAGCGCGAGCTATGGCGGCACCATCCGCGGGCTCAGCAACGCTGGGGACATGGTCTTTGGGTCGGTGTCGCTGAACTTCGATTTCGGCGCTGCAACATTGAGCGGCAACATGAAACCCGAGATTACAGGAGCGTGGGATCCCCTTCCGCCCCTTGGCACCTACACCTTCCGGGACACCGTCTTTGCCAAGGGATCGACGACCTTCTCGGGCGCCTTTGATGTGCCCGGATCGACTGCTCCATCCTCCTTCCAGGGAAGTTTCGCCGGCCCGCAGGGCGTGGAGCTCCTCGCCAACTGGACGGCGCCCTATCAGGACCCCCTCAGTCATCAATGGGGGACTATCTCCGGCGTCTGGACTGCAAGGAAGCAGTAAGTGCAGCTTCCGCCCCGCATTCTTGGGGCGCTGGCACTGGTCTTCGGGTGCCCGGGGCTTGCGGCCGTGCCGGGCACCGCCTCCGAAACCCGCTTGCATGTCACAGCAGCGCAGCTCTTCGCGATCGCCGACCAGGCAATTGAAAGAGGCGATCTCGGGGTCGCGAGGCGAGCCTACGCCGCGCTCATGGATGATCCCTCGAGCGACGTCCGTCTCGAGGCAAGGTTCCGGCTCGCAATGCTCGAGGGCAAGGCCGGGAACCTCATCCGCGCGGCGACCCTCCTCCGGCAGATTGTCGACGAACGCCCGAGCGCCGCAAGGGCACGACTGGAGCTTGCGGGCATCCTCGACCGGCTGGGCGACAAGGAGGCGGCGTGGCGCGAGGTGCGGGCCGTCCGGGCATCGGGACTCCCGCCGGCGGTCGCACGGCTGGTCGATCGATATTCGGCAGCGCTCCGCGCGCAGCGCCCGTTCGGCGCAAGCTTCGGGATCGCACTTGCACCCGACAGCAACATCAACCGGGCCACGCGTTCGGACACGCTCGGCACCGTCCTTGGCGACTTCGACATTTCAAAGGATGCCAAAGCGAGATCAGGTATCGGGCTCGCACTTAGCGGCCAGGCCTACCGGCGGTTCGCACTCTCGAGCCACGCAAACCTCCTCATGCGCCTGTCGGGCTTTGCCAACCTCTATCGGCGCAAGGACTTCAACGACATCGCGGCCGATTTCGCGCTCGGCCCGGAACTGACTCTCGGCCGCGACCGGGTCCAGGTCGAAGTTGGAGCGACGCAGCGCTGGTTCGGCCAAAGGACGTTCCTGCGCTCGGCGCGTCTCGCAGCAACCGTCTCGCATCCGATGGGAAGCCGGACGCTGCTTCGTGTGAACGGCTCGGCAGCGATCATCGACAACCAGATGAACGACTTCCAGGACGGTGAGGCCTATTCTCTCCTCGTCGGCGTGGAGCGGGCACTGAGCGCGACCACCGGCGTTGCCGCAAGGTTCGGGATTGACCGCCAGAGCCTCAACGGTCCAGGCTATTCGACCACCGGCTGGCGGGTAGGCCTTACAGGCTGGCAGGACCTTGGCCGGGCGACCCTGACGGCAGACGCGGAGCTCGGGCGGCTGCATGCCGATGAACGCCTGCTCCTCTTCCCGGACAGGAGATCCGACCGCTCATGGCGACTGGGCCTCGGCGCAACCTTCCGGCAGGTCCAGGTCAGGGGCTTCGCGCCGGTCGTCCGCTTCTCGATCGAGCGGAACAAAAGCTCGATCGCCTTCTACGACTATCGCCGGACGCGAACCGAAGTGGGTGTCGAACGGGCCTTCTAGAAGCCTTGCCTGCAAAGCCCATCCATCCGCGGCGGAACGATGCGCCCCTTCCCGTCGATCTTCTTCGAAACGGCAGGCGGATCGCCCATACTTAGAAGCTCACTGTAGCTGTGGTACAATCAACGAGCTCGGGAACGGCGTGCCCAAAAAAGGCACAGCCAATTGGAGCAGCGACGCCATGACAAAGGTCGGCGTCATTCTGGACTGGAAACGCGCCCAGCGCGGCAATGCGTGGGAGCTTCTCCTCAAGGAAATCGATTCCGAAATCGAGGTCACCTTTTATCCCATCGCGGATCTCATCGTGGAGCCGGTGAAACCTCCACTGCAGCGACAGATCATGAAGCGGAGAGCCGAAGCCAAAGGCCTCCAGCAGATCAACGAGGAACAGGTCCTCGTCCTCAACTGGGATGCCGTGAATGGCGATCCCGAGTTCGGAGCGCATCTGAGCCAAAGGTGGCTCTAGAATCGACGCCCCGAAATCATCTAATGGGTGCGAAAAGGCGGTAT
>DATMHD010000304.1:0-2660 GCA_035555075.1 Sphingomicrobium sp.
GACACTCTGGCGTGAGCTCGACGACGACGAGGTGGTCGTCAAGCCGATCACCGTCACCGTGGACTACATGCGAGGCGGAACCGAGCACGACACCTTCGCCGCCGCAGTCATCGAACGCCTCGGCGCCCGCATCGCGAACGTTGAGGCGATTGCCTGGCAAAAGGACCGCTCCGCGCCGATCGCGGCAGGCCGTCTCAACTTCCTGCTTGAGCGACCGGCTCAGTAGCGCTCACGCCGCGAGCGAGCAGGGGATCATCGTCCCGGGCTGTTTCCCTGCCGCCCTGCACTTCCGACGCGAACGTCCGGCGGTTGTACGCAAGAACCGCTGCAATCACGGGCAGAACCCAGATGAGCCGCATCTCGTACCTTCCCTTGGGGCCGGACAATGCGCCGCAGATCGCAGCATTGATCAGCACTCCGGCCAGAATCGCGAGAACATAGCCAGTGATCCTAGCTGAGGGCCGCGAACGGCGAATGAAGAGAAAACTCAAGAGGAGCACCGACAGGCAAGTCGCCAGCGCCGTGACGAGTTCGGTGGGGCGCGTCGGCATGGTCCGCTGGTAGGCACGCGTGTGTTCGATGGATCGCAAGAGTGCCGGCGGCACCGTCTCTTCGTAACGGTCCTTGTTCGAACGGACGTAATTGAAGCTATCGAGCTTGAACGCGACGAGCTGGTGAAACGTGTTGCGCAGGCCGGAGCCGATGACATCGAAGGGTCGGTCCAGCGTCACTGCGATGATGAACTTCCGCTGCTCGCCTGCCGAGATCCGCTGCTCGGCCGGCGACAGACCGCGGAAAAGCGAGTCCTTGGGGTCCTTGGCCCACAACAGGATGTCGCTCGCCAGGTTTGTCCGTCCAAGGACGCGGCAGTAGATGTACTTCTCCGTCCCGCAATGGTCCCGGAGAAAGGCGTAGCCAGGACCATCCGCGATCAGGCGCATTGCAACGAATGGCGGTCGAACGGGCTGGGCGCCGGTGAGATGCTTCACCGTCTGGGAGAATGCGAGCTGGCCCACGAAGCCGCAGCACAGGCACAAGAATACGGTTGAGACTTGGGCGGGGTTGAAGGGCATTCTCCGTAGCGACCGATAGGCCAGCGCCAGCACGAGCAACGCCGTGAACAGCATGAGATTGGTGCTGTGGGCGAGCACGGAATAAGCGAGGGCCGCGGCCCAATAGATTTTCTCTCCTCGCGTCATGAGTGACCAGAGGAACAGCAAATTGCACGCCGCCAGCAGGCCGATGCCCGCGAAGAGGTCAGGCATGAGGTAATCGCTGAAATAGGCGGCGGGCGTCAGTAGGGCCGTCGCGAGCGCGATCAGGAAACTCATCCGAGGCGACGGCATCCGGCCGGTGGCGCGGCCGAGCAGCGTGATCGTTAGCCAAATCGACGTTGCCGTAATGACGCTTTGGACAATCGCAGCGATCCAGACGCTGCAGACGAGGTAAGCGAGGTACAGGAATATTCCGTAGTAGCTCGAGCGCCCACTTAGCGTGACGGGAAGCTCCCGCGGGGCGCCAGGCGAAGAAATGGACGGTGTCCCAGTCTGCGGTGCATAGACCCGAAGATATGCCTCGACCCACTGCGTCTTGATTCCAAGCGCCTTGAACACCGCGGATGCGGCGGCTCGGAAGTAGCTGGGCGTGTCCGGATGATAGAAGGGATCGCCGTTGACGACGGCAGGCCAGAGCAGGCAGGCCGCGATGGCGAGCACCGCGAGCGCCGGCATCCAGCGCAAGCTCGATTTCCACGTCGCGACACTCAAGTCCGGTCCCCCCACCGCTCGCCTGAAATTGAGCATGTATCGAATTGCGACGCTTAAAAACATGCCTTGCAACCGCATGGAAAATGAGAGTGACCGGTTTTAGGATTGGTGCCCATCGGCGAGAGAGGTCGTCGAAGCCGTGGAGGGGCGACCGTGAAGCTCATCGTGCAGATCCCGTGCTATAATGAGGAGGAGACGCTGCCCGAGACGGTGCGCGACATTCCAAAGCACATTGCCGGCATCGACGTGATCGAGATCCTGGTAATCGACGACGGCTCCGTCGACCGCACGTCGGAGGTCGCCCGGAGCCTCGGGGTCCACCACATCGTTCGCAACAAGACGAACGTCGGGCTCGCCCGATCCTTCCGCGCTGGGCTTGATCGATGCATCGCGCTGGGCGCCGACATCATCGTCAACACCGACGCCGACAATCAATATTGCGGTGCCGACATCGCCAAGCTCGTGCAGCCGATCCTCGAAGGCCGGGTCGATGTGGTCGTGGGGGACCGGCAGACCTCCAAGATCGACCATTTCTCGCCCGGCAAAAAACTTCTGCAGCGATTCGGCAGCGCCGTAGTGAAGTCCTTCTCGGGAGTGAACGTGCCGGACGCGGTCAGCGGCTTCCGCGCCATCTCTCGCGACGCCGCAATGCGTCTCAATATCGTGTCGCCGTTCAGCTACACGATCGAGATGCTGATCCAGGTCGGTAGGAAGGGCATGGCCTTCACCAGCGTCCCGATCGGCACCAACCCAAAGACGCGGGAATCTCGGCTGTTCAAGAGCGTCTTCAAGTTCATTGAGCGCTCCTCGACCACCCTGCTTCGAATGTATTCGATGTATCAGCCGCTGCGTGTGTTCACGCTGATCGGGCTGGTGATCGCCATCGTCGGCCTC